>CAYSZN010000269.1:0-3822 GCA_964435425.1 uncultured Akkermansia sp.
CCCCGGATCATGGCATGGCGGCGCGGGATGCGCGGATCGACGACCACGACCCGGCATTCCGGGCTACGCCCGATCATGGCGACGGCGCCGAGCCCGATCATTTCGCCCGTGGTGGAGCGGTGGAGAAACGTATTCAATCGCCGGGATCAAACCAACTTCGGCGGCACGGGCAAGCGGGAAAAGAGGGTTCAAACGACAAACCTGAAACCTCAAACGTTGAACCTTGAACTCCAATAATTGCACCGCCACCGCGGAAACGCCGGATTTTCCTTCCCCCGCCTTTCCGGGCTGTGGTAATCTCTCCATTCAGCGCAGCCAGCGAACCAGAACCAGAATTTCCGTCCATCCCCATGCCGAGAAGAGCCAGCTCCGGAGTCAATATCGGGCAGATCGCCGGGATCGCCGCCGCGCTGCTTGGTTTCGCCATCGTCGCCGCGCTCCTGTTCAAGCTCATCGCCGGCGGCCTCTTCGGCGACGGGAGCGGGGGCAAGCCGGGCACGAAGCGGGCGCGTGGAGACGCCTCGCCCCTGAACCTCGCGACCTACCGCGACAATGGAAACAGCCTGCGCGGCAATATCTACCGCATCGAGGGCAAAGTGGAGGAGACGCTGCGCTGGACCTCCGACCGCGGACGGCTCATCAGCTTCGAGGCGAGCGATGCGGACGGATCCATGCCCGTTCCGGTGCTCGTCCCCGAGGACTTCGGCAGCATCAACATCGAGCGAGGCACCGAACTCGGTCTGGTCGTCCGCGTCGACCGCGACGGCACCCTCGTGGCCGAGTCCATCGACGAATAGCCCTCCCTTTCCGATCCGATGAAATCCCCCTCGATCCTCGTTCTCCTCTCGCTTCTGGCGGCAGACGCCTCCGCCCAGGTCTACACACCTCCGACCTCGTCCGGAGGAGGCGGGTCGGGGAATGCCACGCCGTCCAGCACCACGACCATCGTGAACCAGGGGGGCTCGTCGCAGGGGGGGCAGCAGGTCGTGGGCAACGACGTGCCCTACTTCGATCCGACCACCGACGTCTTCACCTTCGACGGGAAGGGGTTCAATGTGAACGACAACCGTGTCTTCCGGGCGCGCTTCGAGAAATACCTGAACGCCGAGGCGGCGACCTCCGAGGAGGACCAGGCCTACCGCCAGGCGATCCGCAGCATCCTCGACACCCTGTCGCCCCACAACCGCGACAAGAGCAAATTCCCGAAGGCCGTGGCGCAGCTCCAGCTCACCTCCCAGTTCCCGCAGGACGCCCGTCTCTGCGAGTCCCTCGCCAACGCCGTCTACCGCGTCTACCTCGCCCAGCGCACCCAGGCGCAGCTGAAGGTCCTGAACGAGGAGCTCGACAAGCAGCGGCGCCAGCTCGACTGGAGCTACGACTCGTGGGCAAGGCCCACCGCGCGGAAGGAGCGCAAGCTTTCCGAGAATCCCCAGGAGGAGGAGCCCGCCGCCAAGCCGGCCAATGCCGGCCATATCCAGCGCTACATCCAGCGCATCGCCGAAGTCGAGGCCGAGCGCGTCGCCAACAAGGCGAAGGTGCAGCTTTCCGAAGTCGAGGCGAAGCTGGAGTTCCAGGCCCTCGTCGTCCAGTTCTTCCTGCAGCGCCGCTTCGAGCATGTCGTGATGGCGACCCGCTTCTACACCGAGTTCTTCCAGGACGGCGCGGGCAAGCTGGAGTTCGAGGAGGGATCGGAGGTGGAGCAGTCCTTCGCCAAGACGATCGGCTTCAACCCGACGATCACCACCCTCGACGCCTTCGCCAACGAGGCGATCCGGGACGTGGGGCAGTCGGTCGAGTCCTTCGGCTTCCTCATGGACTCGGGCAAGACCGACGGGGCGATGCGGCAGCTCCAGCAGGCCTTCGTCATGGGCGAGCACCTGCCCACCGTGCAGAGCGTCCCGCGCGAGCGCAAGATCGCGGTGCTCGACTATGCGCAGGACTCCTTCCAGCTCGTGAACGCGATCGAGGTGCGGGACTACGCCCTCGCCGAGGAGCTCGTCTCCAAGATGAGGGAGCGGGCCGGCGACTTCGACTACTCCAAGCCGACCTCGGCGATCGAGGCGGCGAAGCTGAGCAGCAACATGCGCATCCGCACCGCGAAGAACGCCGCCCTGCAGGGGGACAACCTCGCCTACGAGGAGAACATCAAGGCCGCCGTCGAGATCTGGCCGCAGAATCCCATGCTGAAGGAGCAGTTCGACCTCATCGCCGACTCCGCCGACATGCAGCAGCAGGCGAAGCTGGAGTTCGACCGGCTCCTCGGCACGCAGAGCTACCGCCAGATCTTCACGAACCGCGCCCGCTTCATCGCCGCGACGGTGGAGGACCCCGAGAGGCAGGCGGCCCTCGAGCAGATCGTCGGCAACATCCAGGAGATCGAGACGGTGATGAAGCAGGCCGACACCCTCGCCAAGGCGGGGAACAGCCACGCCGCCTGGGAGATCGTGGAGAGGACCTTCCAGCGCTTCCCCGACGATGTCGCCCTGAGCGCCAGGCGGTCCGACTTCGCCACCGAGGTGGCCCCCTTCGTGAAGGCGCTGACCACCGCCGGGAACCTGGAGGCGCGGAAGCAGTATGGCTCCGGTCTCGCCTGGTTCCTCGCCGCCCGGCGCATCTACCCGCAGAGCGAATTCGCCGACGAGGGGATCAAGCGGCTCATCGACCGCATCCTGCCCGAGGACGGCGCTTCGGCATCGTCCGGGGATGCGGATACGGACGCATTATGACCCCCCGGGGAGGTTTCAGGTTCAAGGTTTAACGTTCCAGACTGGTGTGCGGCGCAAGCCGCCCGTTTTGGACTCTCAACTATCCGCTCCCCCCACTCAGCTTTTAGGTTGACGGACCCGCGGGAGGAAGCCATGTCTTTGCGACCCTTTCCGGATGCTGAGATGACAGTTCGCTCCCTCCACCTGGCCCTGCCCGCCGCCCTTTTCCTCCTCGTTTCGTGTGGGGTGGAGCGGCAGGCGAATTTCTTCCGTGGTGGACCGGCGAAGACGAAGGCGGCCAACGATGGGGCTGCGGTGGCCTCCAATCCCAGAGCCGATGCCAGGATGCGTCGGGAGGAGGTCCGCCGGGCCGCTGCCGAAGCGGCGGAGCGGGCATCCCTTGGCCGTCGCCAGCCCCTGGCGGCGACCTCTCCCGAGGAAGCGGACCTGATGGCCCGCGCCGAGAACTTCGCCGCGAAGGAGCGGAAGCGCGAGGCGAAGCGCCAAGCCAAGCTCGCCGCCACACGCGGATCCGCCGAGGGGGCCGTCGCGGGCGCGGTGGAGATCCCGACCGAACGGAAACGCGGGGGGTGGTTCTCCGGTCGCTCCCTCGGCAAGCCCTTCCGCCGGGCGAGCGAAGGGGAGCAGCACGACATCTTCGTGAACCACGACCTTCTCCACTCTCTCGACCCCTCCAACGCCAGGATCGAGATCGCTCTCGGCGAGCAGCGCGCCCGGGTCTACCGCAAGGCCGGCCCCGTGAAGACACTCGTCATCGACACGCCGGTCTCCTCCGGAAAGTCGGGCCACGAGACCCCGACGGGCCACTACACCATCGGCGAAAAGCTGGTGGACAAGCAGTCCACCCTCTACGGCACATGGCTCGACACGAACGGAATGCCCGTTCCCAGCAGCGGCGAGAGCATCCGGCGCCCGCCCGGAGCCACGCAGTTCGCCGGGGCCGACATGCCCTACTGGATGCGGATCCATGGCGGCATCGGCCTGCACATCGGCGAAGTCCCGGGCTATCCGGCCAGCCACGGCTGCATCCGCGTCCCCGCCTCCGTGCAGCCCCTGATCTATTCCAAGGTCGGCGTCGGCACGCCAGTCTCGATCA
>CAYSZN010000269.1:3922-5788 GCA_964435425.1 uncultured Akkermansia sp.
TCGCGACCCTGCGGCAGGCCCGCTACGCTCCCGACCCCGGCGTCCACAACGCCGAACCCTGCCTGCTCGCGGCCGCCCACGAAGCCGAGGCGGCCGGAGCCGACTCCATCACGGTCCACCTGCGGCTCGACCGCCGCCACATCCAGGACCGCGACGTCTTCGAGCTCCGCCGCGGCATCCACACGAAGCTGAACCTCGAAATGGGCAACACCCCCGAGATCCTCGCCATCGCCCTCGAGGCGCGGCCGGACTTCGTCTGCCTCGTCCCCGAGAACCGCCGCGAAATCACGACCGAAGGCGGCCTGAACGTCGCCAACGCCGACACCTCGCTGGAGCGGACGGTCAGGAGCCTGCAGGAGCAGGGCATCCTCGTGAGCCTCTTCGTCGATCCCGAGCCGCAGCAGATCCTCGCCTCCGCGAAGATCGGGGCCGACATGGTCGAGCTGCACACCGGGGCCTTCGCCAATGCCGCGCCCGACGGCGGCGAGGCCGAGTTCGCCCTCCTGCGCGAGGCCGCCCTCCTCGCCCACGGACAGGGCTTGCAGGTGAACGCCGGACACGGAATCAATCTGGTCAATCTCGTGAAACTGATGCGGGTGCCCCATCTCGCGGAACTGAACGTCGGCCACCACCTGATCGCCCGCGGAGTCTTCCTCGGCCTTTCCCGAACGATCCACGACTTCAAGGCCCTGATGGCGTCGTATCCCCTCCCCGACGGAACGGAGGCCTCCAAGGGAACCTGAAACCCGAGGCGGCGGACACCCGGCGGTGCGTCCCGACCGCACAGTCCGGGACTTCAAACCGGAAGGCTTGAACCTGAACCCTCCCCCAACGGGAGCCGGGATCGACGCACGCCCCTGCCCCAGAAGAGCACCACGCAGCCCCGCACCTCGACGTTGAAGGTGCGGAAACGCTGCGAGAGCGCCTCCATGAGACCGCCAAGGGAATCCTCGTCGTTCGAGAACACTCCCTTGCGGTTGTAGAGCGCCATCGCGATCCGCGCCGGCAGGGGGCGCTGGATCTCCTTTCCGAGCACACTCGATCCGAAGAGCGTCCCTCCGTCCTCGAGATACGGCAGGAGATGGTCGAAAACCGTCGCCGCCTTCTCCTCCATGCGGCCCGGCAGGCAGTGGAGGACGTAGTTCAACGAGATGGAGTCGAAGCGTGGAGGCGGCAGGTCGAGCGGTTCCAGGACGTTGCCCTCGACGAGCTCCGGGCGAAAGGCGGCGAGCAATCCGGCGGCCCGCTCGAGGCAGTTCCGATTGATGTCGAGGAGGACCAGCCTTGCCTCCCCCGGCGGCATCGCCTCCGCGAGAAGGAAGCCCGTGCCCGCCCCCACCTCGAGATGGTTCGCGGTGAGATGGTCGCGGAAAAGCCCGAGCAGCCTCTCCGTCTCGCATTTCCATAGCCGCCGGTTCGACACGCCGAAGACCCACCAGTCGTAGAGGGCCAGATTCCGCTTCGTATAGATCGCGTGGGCGCGATCCACGTCTGACAATCCGGCTTTCATGGAATTGCGCAATCAAGAGGGTATAATCTCCCAGTCAACCCTCTTATGCCACCCACCATGGAAACCCTCGCCGAACGCATGGCCCGCCTCGGGATCCTCGAAGAGGATCTGGAGGAGCGCTTCATCCTCGGCTCGGGCAGCGGCGGGCAGAAGATCAACAAGACCTCGTCCTGCGTCTATTTGAAGCACCTTCCCAGCGGCCACGAGGTGAGCTGCCAGGAATCCCGCTCCCGCGAGAAGAACCGCGAAATCGCCCGCACCCGCCTCTGCGAGCATTTCGAGAAGCTCGCCGAAACCCGAAAGCTGGAGGCCGCCCGGACCCGCGCCCGCCGCCGCTACCAGAAGCGCAAGCCCTC
>CAYSZN010000270.1:0-2259 GCA_964435425.1 uncultured Akkermansia sp.
AATTGACGTGAAATTGCCTTTTTTTGATTTTTCCTTGCCAATTCCGACCACTTCCCATAGAAGACTCGCACCATGTCCAAAGCCATCATTTTAACCGCTGCCGCCGCCCTCTTCGCCACCGTGGCCGTCGCCGACGACCACGAAATCCTCGAAAAAATCATGAAGGAGGGCTTCAAGGGCGACACCAGCCCCATCGCCAAGGTTCTCGACGGGAACGCCACCGAGGAGGAGACGAAAACGCTCGCCGGACTCGTCCAGCAGATGAAGGGAACCAAGGCCCCGGTCGGCGAGCAAGCCGCCTACGAGGAGAAGGTCGCCGAGCTGATCGCGGCCATGGATGCGGTCGCGGGCGGAGACAAGGGCGATACCGCGATCGGTCGCCTCGAGAAGGCGCAGAACTGCAAGGCCTGCCACTCGGACCACAGGCCGAAGAAATAAGTCCGGCCACATCCACGCCCTAACGCTTTCGGAACCCCCGTCGGCCACGCCGACCGGGGGTTTTTCATGTCCGGGAACGCCTCCGCATGTGACAAAACCGTTTCCCGACCGCCTTGCCGCAGGGCCGGATGCCCCGTAGAGTGCGGCCCTTTTACAACGATGCGGCACCGCCGGGACAGACTAGGCTGGGAATCCAGAGGCTTCACTCTCATGGAGCTGCTCATGGCGTTGGCGCTCTTCACCATCGCGGCGGTCAGCCTCGCGGGGGCCCTGAACCTGATCAGCCTGACCGTGGGCGAGTCGATCGACGACGCGGAGATCCGGGAGCAGCTGCGGGCCGCCGTGCTCGAGGCCACGCGGGATCCGGCGCTCAAGGAGGAGACCCGGGAGACGAATCCGAACGAACGGGGTCTCTACTTTCGCATCGAGGTGATCCGGCTCGACCTGAAGAACGACCAGGGCGAAGGACTCGACAATCTCTACGAAGTGAAGGTGACGGCGATGCGCGAGGGTCCGGACGGACGCGCCGAAACGCTCGACACGGCCACGACCTACGCAAACCCGAACCTGCTCTGATCCGCTCCATGCCGCCCCGCTCCAGCGGCCGCAAGGCCTTCACCCTCCTCGAGATGATGCTCTCGGTGGCGGTGTTCGTGCTGCTGGTGACCTCGGCCTTCTCCCTCGTCGGAGCGACGTCGGAGCTGATGACGGAGGTTTCGGAGGTGCAGAACGAAGCGGCGCAGCGGATGCGCTTCATCGAGGTCTGCCGTGCGGCCTTCGAGGGCATGACGGGAAACTCGAGCCTGGAGTTCCACTATTTCGACCGCAGCGGGGGCCGCTTCGACACCTACCTGACCCTCGTCGACGCCCCCGACGCCTTCGACTTCGGGGCGAACACCCGGGACGAAATCCGGCGAGTCGTCCTCGCCGCGGAGATCCAGTCGGGCGGATACATCCGGACGAGGGTCTACTACATGGACGACCTGAGCTTCGACGAGGCGAAGAAGAGCGACTTCCAGCAGCACGACGCGCCCTATGTCGAGCTGATTCCCCGGATGAGGCAGCTCAGCTGGCGCTTCTACGATCCGCTGACGAGGGAGTGGAAGCAGACCCTCGACGGAAACCTGAAGAGCAATCTCGTCGAGCTGACCTTCCAGATCGACGCCTCGTCCCCGCCGATGCGCAGCGTCTACTGGCACCTGAACGGAGGTGGCCGATGAAACGAAAGGAAACCGCCCTCCATCCCGCCCGCGCTGGAGCCCGGGGCTCGGCCCTGATCGCGATCCTCTGGATCATCTCCATCCTCAGCCTCGCGGTCTTCTCGGCGACGCAGTTCCTCTTCATCGAGCTGGAGTCGGACTCGAACGCCTCCTCCCTCTTCCGCGCGGAGCTCCTCGCCGACCGCGGCATCGCTATCGCCTCCCATCCGGGGGTGAAGAAAGGCGATCCACTCCTCGCCCAGTCCTCGGGCGGCGGAGAGTCCTTCGCCGCCCGCATCAGCAGCGAGGGCGACCGGCTGAATCTCAACGAGCTGCTCGCCAATGCGGAGACCGACCGCATCGTCCTCGAGGACCTCTTCTACCAGTGGGGCCTGGCCCGCGACGAGGCCGTCGATGTGGTGGACTGCCTCGTCGACTGGGTCGACGAGGACGACGAGCCGACCATGGTCGGGGCCGAGCGCAGCTACTACTACGCCATCGGCCGGATCAGCCATCCCTTCAACCGCCCCTTCGAATCGCTCAACGAAGTGCTCCTCGTGAAGGACTTCGACCGGGTCGTGGCGGTCAACCCGCGCTGGCGCGACGCCTTCACCCTCCTCAG
>CAYSZN010000270.1:2359-5781 GCA_964435425.1 uncultured Akkermansia sp.
CCCTCGCGGCGCATTCTCTCGGTGGGCCGGGTCGGGTCAATATCGGTTGAAAGGTCGGTCACCGTTCAATACACTGGCGACCGCGGAACGGTCGTGAGCTGGACCACGAGGCGGATCGAATGACACGGAACCTTCCAGAATGGGCCTATCTCGTGGACGAGACGGGCCGCTACTGGCACCATCTCGGCAATGGTGCCCGCCACCCCGCCGAAGGGGAGGGATCGGCGCGCCCTCCGGGGAAGTCGCTCTTCGCCATCGCCACGAACGATCTCGTGTCCATCCCCCAGTGGGTCAGCAGCAAGGACTCCGCCATCATCGACGAGGTCGTCGAGGCCGAGATCGCGAAGCTCGGCATCCAGCGCCACAGCGGTCCCGGCAAGGTCTCGGACTGGAAGCCCGTGGAGCTGAACGGCACGCGCACCCTCGTCCAGTCCCTCGCCACCCCGTGGGCGCTGGAGGAGTTCGCCAACTCCCCCGCCCCCTCGGAATTCGTCGGCTTCTTCCCCCACTACGCCCTCTACCCGCCGCCGCCGGGCGCGGCCGTGCTCTGGAAGGAGGGCGCGAACTGGGTGGCGGGCTACTCGCGGGGGAACCGCTGGATCCACGTCCAGACCCTCGGCGGCGAGGAAATGCGCCCGCTGCTGGCCGGGGAGATCAACCTCACCCTCATCGAGCTCACGGCCAAGGGTCTCCTCGAAGGCGTCTCCCGCCTCGTCGTCTGGGCACCCTACGACCTCGACCTGCACCGCGCCCTCCAGGAGGAGACAGGCCTGCCCGTGGCCTTCGAGGCGCGTCCCGCGCCCGCGCCCGAACGCGCGCCCGCCTGGAGCTTCGAGCCCCACGAGGTCACCCGCGCCCGCCTCGCCCGGACCCGCCGCCGCCGCGGCCTCTTCATCGGCTTCGCCCTGCTCTTCGCCCTCGCCCTCCTCGCGGCGGCGGCGGCCCTCCACCTGTGGCGCCTCGAGACCTCGAACGAGCAGCTCCGCGCCCGGATCGAGGCGAACCGGGAGGACGCCGACGAGATCGAGTCGGCCATGGCCCGCTGGCAGACCTTCGGCCCCGCGATCGAGCCGCGCCGCTCCCCTGTCGAGCTTTTCCACCTCGTCTCCTCCCTCCTCCCGGAGAAAGGCCTCCGCCTGACCTCCTTCGAGGTGCGCGACGACAAGATCATCGAGGTCCGGGCCGAGGGGGCCACGATGGCCAATGCCATCCAGATCAAGGGGGCCTTCGAGAAGGACGAGGCCCTCTCCGACTACACCTGGACCATCCCGCCGCCACGGGCGAAGGGCGACTTCACCGAAGTGTTCGCCACGGGCACCTACCGATTCTGAAACGATGAAGGCCAGCGAAAAACGGCTCCTCTTCGCCCTGCTCGGGATGCTCTTCCTCGGGGCCGCCGTGATCGGGTCCGACCACTATTTCGACCGGCGCGACCTCCTCGTCGCCGAGAGGACGGAGCTCGAGAACGAATGGGTCGTCATCGAGACCCTCTTCGAGGAGAAGGAGACCTGGGAGGTGCGCTCGGCTTGGCTGGCG
The DNA here is from genome assembly GCA_964435425.1 of uncultured Akkermansia sp. Taxonomy (GTDB): domain Bacteria; phylum Verrucomicrobiota; class Verrucomicrobiia; order Verrucomicrobiales; family DEV007; genus Arctic95D-9. Next base: position 3,896 of record CAYSZN010000270.1, read on the forward strand.
CAAAACCAGCCGCCCTTCACCACCGCCGAGGAAGTCGAGCAGTCCATCTACCAGGAGGCCCTCGCCAAGGACATCGACGGCGTCACCACCTCGAAGCAGACCCTCCTGCCCACCCTGACGACCCCCGACTACGTCCAGGCGGGCGTCGCCCTGACCGCCTCGGGCGAGCTGAAGGATGTCTTCCGCTGGCTCTACGACCTGAACCGCCCCGAGGCCTTCCGCGTCATCCGGAACCTCAAGGTCGCCCCGGACAAGGAGACGCCGGAGAAAATCCTCGCCACCTTCGAGCTGCTGCGCTGGTACTCGCCCCCCGAAGCATGAAGCCCCGCACCGCCATCGCCGCGTTTCTTCTGTGCCTCCCGTCCGCTCCCGGCCGGGCCGAGGAAGGCGTCCTGCCGACCGCCTTTCCCGTGTCCCGCTACACCGAGATCTGGGAGAACTCGCCCTTCAACCGCGAAGTCATGCCTCCCGTCGCCCAGACGATCCAGAGCACCTTCGCCCAGTCCCTCGTCCTCGAGGGGATCGTCAGCGACGACACCCGGGGCACCATCGCCTACGTCCGGGACACGAAGGAGGACACCTCCCTCGTCGTCACCTCGGAGCCGAGCGAAAACCATCCCTACACCATCGTCTCGGCGAACCAGTCGAACAATCCCGAGGAGACCAAGGTCACCCTCACCGACGGCAAGGAGAGTGGCGAGATCGGCTTTGTCGCCGCCACCCTCACCCAGGCCATCGCCCAGCCCGTCGCCGCCGCGCCGCCACGCCAACCGCAAGGCCGCGAAGGCCGCGACCCCAGAGGCGGCACCGCCCCGCCCATCCCGACACCGGGCGGCGGCCACGCCGGAGGGGCCGCCACGCCTCCCGACGGAACCAGTCCCCCGATTCCTCCCGACGAGGCCGGCAATGCACAAAGCGCCACCTCCGCCCTCGAGAAGCTCGACTCCGACCCCCGCCGCCGCCGTGTGCCCCTCCCCGGCGGCTGATCTATCATCCCATCTCTCCCATGAACCTCTCCCATCACGGCTCCCTCGCCCTCGCCGCGTGCCTGCTCCTCCTCGGTGCGCTCCCCCTCGCCGCGCAGGACGACGCCAATCCCCCTGCCACCCCTCCCGCTCCGGCCCCGGCGGCACCTGCCGTCTCCGAGAACGGCGAGCCGATGACCAATGTGCAGTTTCCCAACACCCCCATCCCCGTGATTCTGCTCGAATACGAACAGTTCACCGGCAAGCGCGTCATCCGCGACATCAGCGTGCAGGACAAGAACCTCAGCATCCAGACCTCCGGCAAGATGACCTACGCCGAGGCTGCCGAGTTCATCGAGAAGAGCTTCCTCCTGAACGGCTACGCCATCCTCCCCACGGAGAGGCCCGACCAGATGAAGATCATCGCCTACAACACGGAGAAGAAGCCCAGCAGCGAAGGCCTCCCCGTCTACACCAGCCCCATCCAGATCCCGGATAGCGAACAGGTCGTGACCTACATCATGCCCCTGTCCCATCTCGCTCCGGACGAGGCCGCGGAGCTCTTCACCAACGTCGTCGCCCTCCATCCCTACGGAAAGATCACCCCCCTCAAGAGCGCCTCGGCCGTCATCATCACCGAGAACGCGTCGGTCATCCGCCGCCTCATCGAACTGCGCGACTCCGTCGATGTCAGCCAGATCCGCACCATCGACCGGGCCTTCCAGCTCGAGCGGGCCGACGCCGCGGATGTCGTCGAGGCCCTCGTCGATGTCCTGGGACTCGACCAGAACGCCGCTGCCAGCGCCCCCGGCGGCGCCCCGTCGCCCCGACAGCCGGGCCGCCCCGGTGCGGAGCTCGCCGTCAACGACCCCGCCGATTCCCCCATCCCCTCGCAGATGCAGGGCAACGCCGCCTTCGCCA
>CAYSZN010000271.1:0-2263 GCA_964435425.1 uncultured Akkermansia sp.
ACGGACGGAGTGTTGAAGGAACTGTCCCGGCTCAAGGACCTGGGCTTCACCCATTGCCTCGGCCTCTACCACGACTTCTCCCCCATCTGGGAAGGCGGAGCCGACATGCCCCCGGCCACCCCCGCCGCTCCCACGAACCTCCGTGCCGGACGCGACCTGCTCGACACCGCCCTGGCCAACGACGTGGGCATCATCGTCTCCGCATCGCCGGGACAATGGCTGAAGGACGCCAAGGTCGGCGAGCCCTTCCTGCGCGTCGATCGCGAGGGCAAGCCCTACAAGGACAAGAACATCAGCGGCCTCTTCCCCGAGGTGCAGCAGTTCTTCCAGAACGTCGGCACCTCGCTGGGCCGGGCCTACGGCGACCACCCGGCCTTCGCCGCCGCCCTCGTCAGCACCGAGATCCGCGACCACAGCCAGTTGTCCTTCCATCCCCTCGAGGTCGAGGCCGCCCGCAAGGCCATCGGGAGCGACATCCCCGAGGCGGCGAAGATCAAGAACGGCGTCGAATACGCCAAGCTTCCGGACTTTCCTGAAAACCGCGTCCTTCCCGACGACGATCCCCTGCTCGCCTTCTACCGCTGGTTCTGGACCGAAGGCGACGGCTGGAACATCCTCCACACCCGCCTCCACGAGGGCCTTCACGGCGCGATGGACCGGAAGGATTTCTGGACCTTCTTCGATCCCGCCGTGCGCGTGCCCAGCATCGCAGGCAGCGGCGGAGCCGTCGATGTGCTCTCCCACTGGACCTACACCTATCCCGATCCCGCGCGCATCGGGCTCTGCACGGACGAGCTCTTCGCCATGGCCCAGGCCAACGGACGGCAGCAGGAGGTGATGAAGATGACGCAGATCATCTGGTACCGCTCCCAGACCGCGCCGATCTCTCCGCCCGAGGGCGTGCAGGAGTCGCCTTGGGTCGATTACGATCCCGGTGCCGCCTACATCACCATCGCCCCCATGCACCTGCGCGAAGCCCTCTGGCTGAAGCTGGCCCGGCCCGTCACCGGCATCATGTACCACGGCTGGGGTTCGCTGGTGCCGGTCGATCCGCCCGGCGGCTACACCTTCACCAATCCCAACACCGCGCCGGAGCTGAAGCGTCTCGTCGCCGAGGTCGTCGAACCGCTCGGCCCCACCCTCCTGCAAGTGCCCGATCCTCCGGCCGACGTGGCCTTTCTGGAGAGCTTCGCCTCGCAGATGTTCGCCCGGCGCGGCACCTACGGCTGGGGCCGTGGCTGGGCCGCGGATCTGCACCAGGCGCTCGTCCACGCCCAGCTCCAGCCCCGTGTGCTCTACGACGAAACCCTCCTCGCCGGTGGACTCGAGGGGGTCAAGGTGCTCGTGATGGGCGATTGCGACGTGCTCACCGAGTCGGTCGTCGCGGCGGTGCAGGCTTTCCAGAAGGCGGGTGGAACCGTCGTCGGAGACGCGGAGCTGTGTCCGGCGATCCGGCCCGACGTGCTCGTGCCCCGCTACCGCCGCACCGGAGCCGCCAAGGAGGACTTCGACGCCCTCGCCGCCCTGGCGGAAACGCTGCGAACCGAGCTCGCCACCACCGGCTACCAGTGGCCGCTCGCCTCGGAGAATCCCGACGTGCTGACCCGCCGCCGCGCCGCCGGATCGACCGACTACCTCTTCGCCATCAACGACCGGCGCGAGGCCGGCAGCTACGTCGGCGGCTACGGCCTGGTGATGGAGGACGGCTTGCCCTCCGACACCGTGCTGCGCCTGCGTCGCGAGGGCGGCAGCCACGTCTACGACCTGCTCGCCCGGCGAAAGTTGCCCGCCACCATGGAGGAGGACGGCAGGCTGGCCATTCCCCTGTCGCTCGGTCCCTGCGAGGGCCGGCTCCTGATGGTGACCACGAATCCCGTCGAAGGACTTTCGGTCGAGGCTCCCGACAGCGCCGCCCTGGGAGCCTCCGTCGAGATCGCCGTCTCCGTCACCAACGCGAGCGGCACGCCCGTGGATGCCGTGGTGCCGGTCGAGCTGCGCATCGTCGATCCCGAAGGCTCGCCCGCCGAACCCAACGGTCACTACGGCGCGGCGGGCGGCGTCCTGCGTGTGGCGCTCGACCTCGCCCTCAACGACCGCCCCGGCCTCTGGGAAATCCGCGCCATCGAGAGCGCCACCGGCCGCGAGAGCCGCGCCTGGCTGCGGGTCGGGGCGGCGCAAGGCGGTCAGTGATCCTGCCTATCAGCTTTGCTGGAACGAAACCACTAGCGAAATTTCTCCATCGCAGCAGCAGGAACAAGGAGGG
>CAYSZN010000271.1:2363-5765 GCA_964435425.1 uncultured Akkermansia sp.
CTCGCTTCGCAGGCAAAGACGGGACTTGGAAAGTCCCGCTCCTTGCCCCCATCACCGCCTCCCCTTCGGGCGTTCGCCCATCGCCGCCAAGGCCTCCGAGATGTCCGCCGCGACTCCGCCGAAGGCTTCGCAGATGTCCTTCATGGCCTCGTCCTCGAAGAGGTCGTAGGGTGGATCGATCTCGGCCAGCCAAGCCACGGTCTCGTCGAAGGCGTAATGGAAGTTGCGCAGATGCCTCCGGTCCAGGCGCTCGAAGATTCGCGAACATTCCGCATTCAGCCAGATCGCCGGAGCCGCCGCCAGCGTCCACGGCGCGAAGTGGGTGCGGGCATACTCGAGCGCCTCGAAGGGCGAACCCTCCTCGTATTCGACCAAGGGTCCCAGCATCGCGGAACGGCAGTCGAAGACGAAAGGCACCGTCCACGGAGAGCGCCGGATCGCCTCGTGCAGCAGTGTCCGGGCCTGCTCCATTCCGGGAGTCTTGAACGGCTCGAACGGATCGGCCTGCTCCATGTCGGGCTCGAAGCCGGGCTCGGCCTCCAGTGCGGCGAAGAAGGCGAGATAGGCCTGGTCGAACAGGACCGCACAGGAATTGCGGTTCGGACTCGACTCGATCAGCCGGGCCGCCTCCTCGAACTCGTTCCGCGCCAGATAGAGCCCCGACAGCGTGGGAATGGCATCGAGCGCATCGCCGGGATCGATTGCGATCAGGCGACGGAAGCCCTCCACGGCCCCGTCCGAGTCCCCACAGTTGCGGCAGGATTCGGCGTAGCGGAAGCGGGCGTGCAGGTAGGGCAGCACCTCCATGTCCTCGGCCCAGCCGCCTTCCGGGGGCGTCCCGGTCTCCAGCTTCGCGGCCAGCCTCGTCTCACCGACCTCCACCGCCTCGCGGTTGCGCTCGCGCGCGGTCTCTGCCGCGTCCGCCAGCTCCGCCAGCGAAAGCCGGACATCGATGGAATTGGGATCGATCGCCAGCGCCTCGTCGATCGCCGCCTGGATCTCCTCCTCCGAAAGCTCCTCGTCTGCATAGCGGATACGGTCCAGCACCCGTCGCGCCTGAAAGAGCGGAGGCGTCTCCAGCACGCCTTCGTTGATCGCGTCGAGGATCGAACTCTTCGCCATCACCTCGACCACCCTCGGATCGCTGTCCGAGAGCGCGTTCCAATAGCGGAGGAGGTCCATGGTGGTGTTCCGGTCCCGGTCGATGTAGCGCCATTCGATCCGGTCATAGTCGAAGCCGTCCGCCTGCGGCAAGCGCTTCGTTCCCGCCTTGCCAAACGCACCGCCGTCGGCACTCCTCTTTCGCTTCTTCTTTCCCATGATCCGGTGGAAATAGCCGATTCCCCCGGCGTTCTCAACCGGAATTGGTTGGGGGAAAGTCATGGGACATGAGTCATGGGTCACGGGGAAGAGGCGCACCTGCTCCTCGGATCCAGCTCTCGCCGACGAACCGGAAACGGCGAAACTCTCACCGGAACGAGGTCGTCACCAGCAACGCCCGGTTCAGGAGATCCAGGTATTCGTAGCGCGGAATCTCCCTGCAGCCGAAGCGGCTCAGGTGGTCCGTCGTCCACTGGGTGTCGAGGAGTTGGAAATTCCGCTCGCGCAGGCGGTCGACGAGGGCGACGAGGGCGACCTTCGAGGCATCGGTGACGCGGCTGAACATCGACTCGCCGAAGAAGGCTCCGCCGATGGAGACGCCGTAGAGGCCGCCACAGAGGCGTCCGTCCTGCCACGTCTCGACGGAATGCGCGTAGCCGAGTTCGAAGAGCTTCTCGTAGCTCGTCACGATCTCGCGGCTGATCCAGGTCGTACGCCGGTCCGCGCAGCCCGCCATCACTGCGGAGAAGGCCGTGTCGATGCGGATCTCGAAGGAATTCCTCCGCAGGGTCCGCTTCAGGCCGTGGGGAATGTGGAACTCGTCCAGCGGCAGGATGCCGCGCGGATCGGGAGAGAACCAGCCGATCTCGCCGCGGTTGTCCATGGCCATCGGAAACATGCCTCCGCGGTAGGCCGCGATAAGCACCGCGGGCCTGATGCAACCTTCCCTCGTGAAGATGGATTCGGACATCCGTTTGAGTCCGGGAGATTAGAACTGGCCCCGGTCTTTTGCCAACGAAATTCGACGGAGTCCCCTTCCTTTGCTGCGCAGGAGGGCCAAATCGCCCCTTGAAAAACCGGACGCGAAGCCGTAAGAAGCGCCACTATGCCAGTCGCCACTCCCCAGCAATTCGAAGCCATGCTCAACGCCGCCCAGCAGGGCGGATACGCCTACCCCGCGATCAACTGCAGCAACCTCGTCACGATCAACGCCGCGCTGAAGGCCTTCGCGGACCAGAAGTCCGACGGGATCATCCAGTTCTCCACCGGGGCGGGCCAGTTCGCCTCCGGCCTGAACCACAAGAACCAGGTCCTCGGCGTCATTGCCCTTGCGGAGCTGACCCATCGCCTCGCCGAGCAGTACGACGTCCTTATCGCCCTGAACACCGACCACTGCCGTCCCCAGGTCGCCCCCGACTTCCTCGACCCGCTCATCGAGGAGACCGCCCGCCGCCGCGCCAAGGGCGAGAACAACCTTTTCCAGAACCACATGCTCGACGCCTCCGAGCTGCCCCTCGACGAGAACATGGCGATCTCGAAGGAGTATCTGAAGAAGTGCGCCGACAACGGCATCGTCCTCGAGGTCGAGGCCGGCGTCGTCGGTGGCGAGGAGGACGGAGCCGCCGGCGGCGAAGACACGCCCCAGGACAAGCTCTACACCACGCCCGAGGACATGCTCGCCGTCTACGAGGCGCTCCACCCCATCGGCCGCTTCACCTTCGCCGCGACCTTCGGCAACGTCCACGGCCACTACAAGCCCGGCGCGGTCAAGCTGAAGCCCGAAATCCTCAAGCAGGGCCAGGAGGCCGTCGTCGCGAAATACGGCGCCGAGGCCGAGTTCGACCTCGTCTTCCACGGCGGCTCCGGCTCCCTCCTCGAGGAGATCCGCGAGACCCTCGGCTACGGTGTCGTGAAGATGAACGTCGACACCGACACCCAGTACGCCTTCACCCGCCCCATCGCCGACTTCATGCTGAAGAACTACGACGGCGTCATCAAGGTCGACGGCGAGATCGGCAGCAAGAAGCACTACGATCCCCGCGCCTACCTGAAGCTCGCGGAAACCGCGATGGCCGAGCGCATCGGTATCGCCTGCGACGATTTGCTTTCGACCGGTAAGTCGATCGCGGGTCAGGTTTGAGGTTTTCTCCTCATACTCCTACTCTTTACTCCTTACTCTTACTCCGAAAGCGCAAGCCGAGGGGAGGAGTAACGAGTAAGAGTAAGGAGTAACGAGTAGGAGAACTACATCCCCAAGCCCCGCTGCGGAGTCGTAAAGGCATTCTCGGCAACCCGGATCTT
>CAYSZN010000272.1:0-5762 GCA_964435425.1 uncultured Akkermansia sp.
CGGCCCGACATGATCCTCCAGCTCTGCCACCGCGTCGTCGCCGACCTCGAGGCCCATGGCTACCGGAATCTCGAGATCTACGCCATCAGCGCGGTCTCCCTGAATGGACGCCCCCGCCGTCCTCTCGTCGATCCCGATGCCGATCTCGCCCGCGAACCCCGCCGCTTGCGCACCGCTTCGTGGATCACCCCTTTCCCTGGCGGTCCCCCTGGACGGCAGCCTGCCCCCGCTCCGATGCAAGGAGAGGACGGAGAGATGGAATAGCGCTGCCTGGCCAGATTTCCCGGTGCGATGTCGATGGACAGCGGTGGTTCTGCTTTGCTAGAATCCGAATCCAACATGAAACGACTGATCTGTCCATGGTTCGCCTGCTGGGGGTGGCTTGCCGTCCTGCCTGTGGTAGCCCAAGCCCAGCAGAAGGGGGCTGACGAGCTTCCGAAAGCCCTGTTTCTCGGTGGCGAGCCGTCCTCCACCGAAGCTGTCCGGGCGCTGCTGGAAGGCCGCGTGGAAGTGGTGCATCCCGAAGGGGCGGCGGTCGGCGCGTCCGGCCTGCTGGAGCATCTGGGCGCGTGGCTGGAGGCGACGAGGCCGGCCGTCGTCTATCTCCAGGCCTCCGATGCGGAGGAAGGCGAGCTCGGTCGGCTCCTGGCGCGGTTGAAGCAGGAATCCGGTGTGGGTGCCATCGTCTCCGTCGATTGGGCCGAGGCGCTTCGTGGCGGGAAGGGGAAGGTGTCCGCGGCGGTGGCCGGAGCGGCCCGCGCGGCGGGAGTCCCGCTGCTGGATCTGCCCAGCCTGTTCGGCGAAGGGACGGGGCCTACCTCCGGAGGCCGGGATGCCGTCGCGGCGGCGGTGGCGGATGCCCTGTCGAGGCAGGCGATCGTGTCCCGCTTCTCTTCCGCTCCGCCCACGCCCGAGACCAAGACCGCCGAGCAGCTCCGCGAGGAGCGGGCCGAAGCGGGGCGGCGCTACCGCGAGCAGGAGGCGGAGCAGGACGCCCTCGTGCCGGAGATGTTCAGGAACCTCCCCGTCGGCGTCTTCGACGAGCCGGAAAGCGCGGAGGCATGGGAGAGGCAGCGTCCCGAGGTGCTGGCCATCGTGAAGCAGTCCCTGGGCGATCTGCCGCCGCGTCCCTCGGAGACCAAGGCCAAGGTGGTGAGCCGCGAGCGCCGCGACGGCTACACGCTGGAGCGCGTCTCCATCGACAACGGCGTGGGCAACGACATCAGCGCGCTCGTCCTGATCCCGGATCGGCGGGAGCCCCGTGCTCCGGCCATCCTCTGGCTGCACTCGTCGACGCCGGACAAGAACGCGGTCCTCATGCCCGACGGTGGCGGGAGGGAAAGCCTGGGCGAGGTGCTGGCGCGGCGCGGCTACGTGGTCCTCGCGCCCGACGCCTGGTACTACGGCGACCGCGCCGGGAACGTGCCGAGCGGTCCGAGGGATGTCTACCGGCGCGGTGTCCCGCCCCATGCCAATCTCGCGCAGGACACGCTGCTGAAGCTGAATCTGTGGCTGGGCCGCACGCAGTGGGGCATGATGGTGCGCGACGACCAGATCGCGCTCGACTATCTCAGCCAGCGCCCCGAGGTGGACCCGGGCCGCATCGGCGCGACGGGCATGAGCATGGGCAGCACGCGCTCGTGGTGGCTGGCGGCCGTGGACGAGCGCGTGGCCGCCACTGTGGGCGTGGCCTGCCTGACGCGCTACGGCAACCTGATCCGCCACGGCACCCTGCGCGCCCACGGCCTCTACTATTTCACCTACGGTCTGCTGAAGCATTTCGACACCGAGGGCGTCATCTCCTTGATCGCCCCGCGTCCCTACCTCGCGCTGACGGGCGATCTGGACTACGGTTCGCCGGTCGACGGCATCCGCGAGATCGAGGCGTCCGTCGGCCGGGTCTACCGCACGCTCGGGGCGGAGGAGGCGTTCAAGAGCATTGTCTACGAGGACATCGGGCACGTCTACACGCCCGAGATGCGGGAGGAGATGCTGGCGTGGTTCGAGCGGTGGCTGAAGGCCGATGCGGTGCGGTGAGGTTCAGTCTCCGGCTTCTTCGGTCCTGGCCTTCAGGCGGCGCATGGCGAGGCGGACGGCCATCCAGATCAGTGGTGGCAGCGCCGCGCTGACGAGCAGGGCGAGCGCGGGCTGGGCCTCTCCGCGGTGGCCGATCCAGGCGAAGACGAAGCCCATCGGCACGCTCCCCACGCATAGGGCGGAGAAGAACCGGCGCCAGGGCATGCGCGAGATCCCCGCGAGGCAGGCGACGGCTTCGGGCAGGACCGGCATCCAGCGGGAGAGTGCCACGATCCACGGGCCCGGCTCTCCCTGGAAGAGCCGCTCTCCCTCGGCGATCCCGTCCTTTCCCGCGATCCACTGCGCGGTGCGGCGGCCCAGCTTCCGGCAGAGTCCGTAGGCGAGCATCCCCGCACCGACCGATCCGGCGGCCGAAAGCAGCCCGCCGAGGAACCAGCCGTAGACCAGTCCCAGGGCCGACATCACCGCCGTGCCCGGCACGGGGAGGAAGAGATCGGCGACGAGGAGTCCCATCCCGGCGAGCCAGGCCCAGGCGCGCGCGTCGCGGAAGGAGGCGGCGAGGCGCTCCGGGGACAGCGCCGTTTCGAAATCCGCGCCCCAGACCACGAAGGGCAGGATCACGAGCAGGGCAAGCGCGAGGAAGAGGAGAAGGAGGCGTTTCAATGGATGGTGGGAGAAGGTTGGACCACGGATGGACGCGAATGAACACGAAATCCAAATGGCGAGAGAATCAAACCTGAATCCAGGAATGGTAGCCTACGGAACACACTGAAGGCACGGAAACAGAGCCCTATGCGTCTTGCACGGCGGCCCACTGAAAGGGTGGGTGGCAGGAGGAGCGCGTGCGATGGATCTTCAGCGCCTTCCGCGTCTTCCGTAGGCCCCATTGTCCTTTTCCAGGTCAAATTCGTGTGCATTCGCGTCCATCCGTGGTTCAAATCCAATACAGCCCATGAAGCCCCGTCCCGAACCCGTCGATTCCTCGCGCCTCCACGAACTCGCCCATGCCGTGATCCGCGAGGCGAAGTTTCCCATGCTCGCCACCGTCGATCCCGCTGGGCAGCCGCGCGTCCGCCCCGTCTCGCCCGTGCGCGTGGACGAGGACTTCACCATCCATGTCGCCAATCTCGCCGTCTACCAGAAGACGCGGGAGATCGCCGCGAATCCGCAGGTCGAGCTGGCCTACCTTTCGCCGGACCACGACCAGGTCCGCATCACCGGCACCGCCGTCGTCGAGACCGACGCTGCGACGATCGCCGCGATCTGGGAAGGGAATCCCCTGCTGCGCCAATACCTCGGCTCGCCGGAGAATCCCCAGTTCCTCCTCTACCGCATCGAGCCCTCGCAGGTGCGCTTCATGCGCGAGTGGGCGCTGGACTACCACGAGGTGCCGCTGACAAAACCCTCTTGACTCTCCCATCCGACCCTGTTGACTCCCTCATGTCCTCCCCCTCCGCGCCCGCCAAGGTCGGGCTCGCCACCGCCATCGCCATCGTCGTCGCCAACATGATCGGCACGGGGGTCTTCGGCAGCCTCGGCTTCCAGGTCGTCGGCATCCCCTCGGGCTTCCCCATCCTCATGCTCTGGCTCGTCGGCGGCATCGTCTCCTTCTGCGGGGCGGTCTGCTACGCCGAGCTGGCCTCGGTCTTTCCGAAGTCCGGCGGGGAATACCATCTCCTCACGCGGGCCTGGCATCCCGCCGTCGGCTTCCTCGCGGGCTGGCTCTCGGTGACGGTCGGCTTCGCCGCGCCGGTGGCGGCGAACGCGGCCCTGCTGGGCGGCTACATGGGCAGCATCACGGGCCTCTCGCCGCTATGGTTCGGCGTGCCGGTAGTCCTCCTCGTCACCTTCGTCCACCTTGGCAAGCTGAGCAGCATCGGGATCTTCCAGTCGGGCTTCACCTATGCGAAGGTGGCGCTCATCCTCGTGCTCGGCTTCCTCGCCTTCACCCTCGGCACGGCGCAGCCGGTCTCCTTCCTGCCGCAGCAAGGGGACGGCGCCCTCATCGCCTCCAGCGGCTTTGCCGTCTCCCTCGTCTACGTGCTCTATGCCTATACGGGCTGGAACGCGGCGACCTACATGATGGACGAAGTGCGGCAGCCGGAACGGACCGTCCCCATCGCGCTCCTCGTCGGCACGCTGCTGGTCACGGTGCTCTACCTTTTCATCAATGCGGCCTTCCTCCATGCGACGCCCATCGAAAAGATGGCGGGGCAGGCCGAGGTGGGGCTGATCGCGGCGGAGTCCATCCTCGGCCCGAAGGGCGGCATGGTCATGGGCATCCTCATCAGCTTCGGCTTGATCTCGACGGTCAGCTCGATGACCTGGGCGGGGCCGCGCGTCACCGCCGCGATCGGGCGCGACCATCGCAAGTTCCATTTCCTCGGGCGCACGAACCGGAACGGCGTGCCCGCGCTCGCCGTGCTGCTGCAAGGGGCCATCGTCCTGATCCTCGTCGCCTCGGCGACCTTCGAGCAGCTCATCAACTACGTGCAGGCCCTGCTGACGATCTGCTCGCTGATGGTCGTGGTCGGCGTGGTCGTGCTGCGCATCCGCCGTCCCGACCTGAAGCGCCCCTACCGGGCCTGGGGCTATCCGTTCACGCCGCTGGTCTTCGGCGCGGTGAGCCTCTATGTGCTCTGGTTCCAGATCCAGCAGAAGACGGTCGAGTTTCTCTATGGACTCGGCACGCTGGCGCTCGGAGTGGTCGTCTATCTCCTCTTCGTGAGGGGGGAGAAGGTCGGGGAAGGGGAGGATCTCTGATTTTCTTTCGGAAATCGCTCCGAATCGGGCCATCGGGCGAACAAATCGCTTGCAGTAATTTATTAACATTCCTTAAATGATGCACGCCCGTCCATCCCGTTCCCCGCACTTGTTTGCCCGACTCCGATCCAGCGCGTGACATTCCATCTTCCGGGATCAGTGAAGCCAAGCGTCACTCCCCGAACGTGTTCGCTGCGCCCAGTGCCTCGCACCATCCGGTGCCGGTCTTTGCGGCAGGAGCGTCGGCGTCTCTGGACTGGGGTCCGGTCCTCGACGAGCTGCCCTATGGGCTCGTCGTGCTCGGGCCAAAGCAGGAGCTGCGCCACGAGAATGCGGCGTGCCGGCGCTTGACGGGGCATGGAATCGCGGAGCAAGGTGGCGTCGAGGGCTGGCTTTCGGCGCTCTGCCCCGATCTGGAGCACCGCGAGAAAGTCATCCAATCCTGGCGCGAAGAAATATGGAGAAACCAGCTTACCCGTACCTTCACTCTCCGGACCGCGGCCCAGAAGCCGATGGAGATCGAATTCCGCTCTTCACTGCTGCGGGATGGCGGTATCACGCTCACGCTGGACGACGTCACCAAGGCGCGTCGGGACGAGGAGACGTCGCGCCATGGCAAGCTGAAGTTCCGGGCGCTCTTTATCCATATCCGGGCGGGGGCCGTGCTGGTGGACCGCACCGGACGCATCATTGACGCGAATCCCGCCTTCCTCGCCTTGAGCGGGAGCACGCTGAAGGAACTGCGGCTCGCCACCTTCTCCAGCCTACTCCATCCCGACGACGCGGCGGACTGGAAAGAGGAATGCGGCGCACAGGGGTCCGGAGACGACGGGCCTGCCGAACGCCTCGAGGTGCGGCTGCGCACATCGGCCGGGGAGAGGCGGATGCGGGTGACCTCCTGCCCGGTGGGAGAGCCCGGCGAGCCGGTCCCGATGACCATCCAGCTCGTCGAGCCGCCCGAT
>CAYSZN010000273.1:0-5752 GCA_964435425.1 uncultured Akkermansia sp.
CCCGCGCCTCGTCTCCGGCCAGCGTGACGATGGTGCCAGTCTCCGCATCCTGCGAGACGAAGGCGGGCGCTCCGGGACCGATGCAGCCGGCGAAGCCCTCCCTGCCCCCGAGCGCGAGCGCCTCCCAATGGAAGATCTGGCCCGACTTCAGGGTGTCGCGCAGAGAGAATTCGCCCTCGCAAGGCACCTCGACGAAAGCCGGTCGCGCCATGTCCCGGAAAGCGGTCAGCTCGCGAAGAAGCTGAGGCTGCGCAGCTCGGCCGCGAGATCGACCTGGTTCACGACGACCTCGTCGGGCAGGTTGAGGACGGCGGGCGAGAAGTTCAGGATCGCCTGCACGCCGGCGGCGACGAGGATGTCGGCCACCTGCTGCCCGGCCGCCTCCGGCACGGCGATGATGGCCATGCGCACGCCATGCTGGCTGACGTAGCGTCCCATGCCCTGCACATCGTAGACGGGCACGCCCATCTGCTCGGTCGTCGCCTTGACGTGGGCGGGATCGGCGTCGAAGGCGGCGATGATCTCGAAGCCCTCCTTGCGGAAGCCGCTGTAGCGCAGCAGGGCCGAGCCGAGGTTCCCCACCCCGACCATGACGACCGGTTGCAGGACGGTCAGCCCCATCACGCCGGAGATGGCGTCGGAGAGCGTCGTGACGCTGTAGCCGAGGCCGCGGGTGCCGAACTGCCCGACGTGGCCGAGGTCCTTGCGGAGCTGGGTCGGCTTCACCCCGGCGGAGCGGGCGAGGTCCTCGGAGGAGACGGTCTCGACCTTCTGGTCACGCAGCTTCTGCAGGCATCTCTGGTAGAGGGAGAGCCGGTAGACCGTTTTTCTGGGAATGTCGATCTTTTCCAAAGCCGAAGGATAGGTGAATCTTCAACCCTGTCGAAGGGTTTTGCCACCGTTTAGACGTGCTGGATCGCGGGATGTTGGCGTTTTTCTGAAAAAATCGCGCCGTTCCCCAGCATTTTCCCGCGAATTCGGGTCAAGGGGACCTCTGGAAACCTCGGAATCGAAAATCGCATGAGTGGAACGCATGGGTTTGTGCGGCTGACGCCGAAAGGGTTGAAAGCGACCTGGAGGGCTGCGAACCTTTTCCCGCCTCGCCGCGTTGCTCTTCGGTCGTGGAGCCCGCTCCGCTCCCTCATCGTGCCTTGCGAGGCGAGAAAATGCCTCGCAGTTTTCAATCCCGAGGTTTCCAGAAGCCCCCTCAAAGATCGCAGTCGGACAGGGTGCCTTCCGCCCGTTTTCCGGTCCGGACGACGACCCGGTCCAGTCTCGCCCCGGCGGCGGCAACGGCTCCGGGCCAGACCACGGAGGCCCTCAGCACAGCCCCCTCCCCCACCCTGGCCCCGGCCCCGACGGAGGAAAGCGCGTCGATTTCCGCACCCGCATCGATCTCCGCCTCGGGCGAAAGGCGCATGGCGCGCGCCTCCCCGTCGAGATACCGGGGAAAACCGCGCTCCATCATGCCGAGCGCCTCGAGGTAGGTGCCCCGCTCGCCCAGATCGCTCCACTCGCCCTCGTCGGCGACGATGCCGCCGATCCGTCCGTTCGCGCGGATGACATCGAGCATGGGCAGCACGACCGATTCGATCTTCCCCGGCCGCAGCCAGCCGAGGAACTCCGGCGAGACCACGTAGATGCCGGTGAACTGGCAGCGATGCGGCCAGTCCGGCGCGAGGACGCCGCGGAGATCGACCACCTTTCCCCGCTCCGCATCGTAGCCGACGCGCAGCTCCTCGCCCTGCGAGCGGAGGACCATCGTCACAAGGTCGCCGCTGCGCCGATGTTGCTCCAGGGCGGGACCAAGGGGCAGGTCGGTGAGGATGTCGCCGTTGTAGACCACGAAAGGCTCGTCGCGCGGCAGCCAGTCGCGCAGATTGTCCAGCCCCCCCGCGGTGTCGAGGAGGATCGGCTCGTGGCGGAAATGGATGGGACGGCCCGAGCAAGTCCCGTCCGGGAACGCCTCCGCATAGGCATCGGGGCAATGGTGCGTGTTCACCGCGAAGGACTCGACGCCGAGATCATGGACGAGATGGTCCATCGCATAGGCGACGAGCGGCCGGTTCCACACCGGCACGAGCGGCTTCGGGAGCGACTCGGTGAGCGGCCGCAACCGCGTTCCGAGCCCGGCGCCGAGGATGAAGGCTTTGCGGATTCCGCCCATGAGGGGCCAAGGATCGACGGGAACGGCCGGGAATCAACGCTGGAGTTGGGGAGATGGGAGTGAAGGGTTCCTCAAGTGCCCCTCGGATCACGCCAAAGCCTCCAGATGCTCCTGCGTGGTGCCGCAACAGCCGCCCAGGATGGGCACTTGATGTTCGTGGTGCAGTTCCAGCATCGCAGCGGCCCACGCTTCGACCGGATCGGCGACGGTCGCGGCGGAGCCATCGAGGCGGGTGACATCGCGCGAGGACCCGTTGGCTTGGATGCCGATGAGGCGGTCGAGTTCACCGGGACGGTAGGCTGAACGGAGGAAGCTGGGATGGGTGCAATTGACGAAATACCCCAGTGGCCCGACTGCCGCCGGGAACTCGTCATCGACCCGCGCCATGGCCTCGGGAAGGGGCGTACCGTCGAGGACGTGTCCATCGAGGCCCGTGCAGAAGCTGATCAGGAAGGGCTTGCCCGTCCCTGACATCGCCTTCGCGATGCCGATCGCCTCGGCGACGGAAGGCAGGGTCTGCGCCAGAAGAACGTCGATGCCGGTCCGGACAAGCGCCTCGATCTGAGGGCGATGAAATACTTCCGCCTCGTCGGCGGATGGAGCCAGGTCGGGACGGTAGCAGTCGTTCCTCGGCCCCACCAATCCCCCAATGGCCACCGGCGGCTGGTCGGTGGGAGCCCCGTCGCGGAGATCCATGAGGAAGGCGACGGCATCGGCCACGATCGAGGTTGGCACCCCGGCCGCCGCGACGCGCGAGGCGTCGAGACGCCAGGTCGGCGCGGTGAGGAGGATGGGCCGTCCGCTGCGGCGGGCGACGTCGAGATAGTCGCGGTAGATCGACGCCATCGCCTCCCGCGCCGCCTC
Organism: uncultured Akkermansia sp.; assembly: GCA_964435425.1. Lineage (GTDB taxonomy): Bacteria > Verrucomicrobiota > Verrucomicrobiia > Verrucomicrobiales > DEV007 > Arctic95D-9. The sequence continues at coordinate 3,032 of CAYSZN010000273.1, forward strand.
CGGGCCGTAGATCAGCGGAGAGTTGTGGAGGGCAGGATGCAGCTCGATTCCCGGCAAGCGGCGAAGCCGCTCGGCCACGGCACATTCGGCTAGGAGACGGGAGGAACCAGCAAGAAGAGATTCGAGCATCCCAGTGGGTATCATGTCCGAGCAGCCTATTCCAGAAGAATGCGGCTGCGCCATTCCTCCACAGCGGCTCACCGGGACGCCTCGCCCCGCCATCACTGATTCGGAGTTCCAAGGTAGCCCCGAGCGGCCCGCTCGGGGAGAGACGTCGCCTGGACGTCCGATTGGCCGCGCGGGCCGCACGGCCCTACCCTTGCCTCGCGGCAAGCCCTTCCATCGCCCAAATCGACCAGTGGCTGCTGGATGGGTGGAGTCGGATGATTTCCCTATTGGAGAACAGGCGGACGCCCCCCTCACTCCGCCAGCGTCTTCGCGCTGTGGTCGGCTCTGGCGAGATCGGCGAACTCGACGCCGCCCGACCTGTCCGCCTCCAGCACGGCGGAGTCGTCAACCTTGCTCAGCGGAGTGTAGCCAGGATGGTGGGACTCCTTGTAGGGATCGTTCCATGCCGCGTTGTAGCAGCAGATCATCGCCCAGCGCGGATGCTCGGAATGGTTCGGGCCGGAGCCGTGCAGGGTGTTGGCGTGGAAGAAGACCGTGTCGCCCGGCTCCATCAGGCAATGGACCTTCTCCAGCCGCTTCTCCGCCTCGGCGACGCGCTCGCGGTCGGCTCCAGCCTGGTCGCCCGAGAGGACGTGGTTGACCCGGCCCATCTTGTGCGAGCCTTTCAGCACCTCGAGGCAGCCGTTCTCGCGGGTCGCCGCGTCCACGGCGATCATCACGCTGCACAGGTCGGGGAAGAGGAGACCGTTCTGATACCAGTAACCGTAGTCCTGATGCCAGGCCCAGGCCCCGCCGACGAGGGCGTCCTTCAGGATCATCTTGGAATGGTAGTGGTAGACCTCGCCGCCGATCAGTTGCTCCACCGAGTCGACGACGCGGCGGCAGCGGGCGACCTTGCCGTAGATCCCGTCGCCGGGGTGGTTCCACAGGGAAAGCCTCACCTTGTTGCCTTCCCCGTCGTCGCGCGCCACCGCGGACTGGTCCAGGGCATGATCGGCGCGGGCCGCCTCGCCCAGGAGACGGATTTCCTCGGACGAGAACAGGTTTCGCCGGATCAGAAAGCCGTCGGCATGGTAGGCCGCGACTTCATCGGGAGAGAAGATTCCACTCATATCCGAATCATGCCGGAAGCCGGGCCGGATGTAAAGCCGGAGGCCCATTCCCTCATCGTGCCCCGTGCAGAGCGGAGAGCTTCCCCGCAATGACCGCTTGCACCCTCCCGCCAAGCCCGCTAGATCATCGGAGCGATGAGCGAATTTCCCCATTTCCTTGAAACCGCCGACGGCGGACGCTTTCCCGTGGTCGGACTCGGCACCTGGAAAATCCCCTCGGAGACGCTGCCCGACCTCGTTCCCGAAGCTGTCGCGCTCGGCTACCGCCACTTCGACTGCGCCTGCGACTACGGCAACGAGCCCGCCGTGGGCGAGGGCCTGCGCCGCGCCATCGCCTCGGGCCTCTGCACCCGCGACGATCTCTGGATCACCTCGAAGCTCTGGAACACCTACCACCATCCCGACCACGTCCGCCTCGCCTGCGAGCGCAGCCTACGCGATCTCGGGCTCGACGAGCTCGACCTCTACCTCATCCACTTCCCCGTCACCCTCGACTATGTGCCTTTCGAGGAGCGCTACCCGCCCGGCTGGTTCCACGATCCGTCGGCGGAAAAGCCGGCGATGAAGCCTGTGCGCATTCCCCTCGCCGACACCTGGGGAACGATGGAGGGCCTCGTCGGAGCCGGTCTCGTGAAGCGCATCGGCATCTGCAACTTCACCACCGGGATGGTCCGCGATCTCCAGTCCTACGCCGTCGTTCCGCCACAGGTGCTCCAGGTCGAGATGCATCCCTACCTCGCCCAGCGGCGGCTCTTGCGCTATTGTCAGGATGAAGGCATCTCGGTGACCGCCTTCTCGCCCTTCGGAGCGAGCTCCTACGTGCCCCTGGGGATGGCCGATGAAAGCGAATCGGTCCTCGGGGACGCCGTCATTGTCGAAACCGCCGCCGCGCATGGACGGACACCCGGCCAGATCCTGCTGCGCTGGGCCGTGCAGCGCGGCACCGTGGCGGTCCCGAAGACGCAGACCGTGGAGCATCTCCGCGAGAATCTCGCCCTCTTCGATTTCGAACTGAGCGACGAGGAAATGGCCCGGATCGGCGCGCTGGACCGCGGACGCCGCTTCAACGATCCGGCGGAGTTCGGCGAGAAGGCGTTCAATACCTTCTATCCGATCTTTGATTGAGGGGAGTGCCCGCGCTCCCCTCAAACCTCCGCAAGTTTTACTTCCCTTGCCACCATCAAGGTGCCTGTGGCCTTGATTCATCAAGAGCGCCCTCCCCTGCCGCGCAGAGAACGACCGCGATCAACGCCTCGTCGAACCAGCATCCGGCGATGGTTTTCAATTCCACGATCACCGGTCCGACAGCGGAAAGATGCCCCTTCCTTTTGGCAAGGATCAAACAACCGAGGAGCCCGGTGGGATGCAGGCCGAGCGTCTCGGCGACACGTCGGCCAAGACGTTCGTCCATCAGCACCATATCCACGCGGAGCCGCAAGGCCAGCGCGAGCGCTTCGGTCTCGCCGGAGTCAAGGTCAGC
>CAYSZN010000274.1:0-5749 GCA_964435425.1 uncultured Akkermansia sp.
CCCACGTAGTGGGCGAGGATCGCGGCGAGCTCCCCGGCCGGACCGAGCCCGCGCTGGTGCCAGGCGAGCCCGTGGCGGAGCGGAGGCAGCACCTCGCCGGTGGCGATGGCGTATTCGTAGGTCTTCTCGATGGCGGAGAAACGGGCGTGGAAGGACGGCGGGACCTCCAGGCAACGCATCGCGCGGACCGTGGGAGGCAGCTTCGTGTTCAGCGCGCGCATCCAGGCGCCGCCGTCCATGCGCCGATCCGCGGGGGCATCGAAATGGGCGACTTGCCCGGTCGCGGAGACGCCCGCATCGGTGCGGCCCGAGGCCTGCACGGACACCACCTCCGGACAGATCGCGGAGAGGGCGCGCTCCACCGCGTCCTGCACGGCACCGCCCCCGGGCTGGCTCTGCCAGCCGGTGTAGGGACGACCGTCGTAGGCGAGGTCGAGCCGGAATCGGCGGATGGTTCTGGGAGCGGCCTCCATCGGATGGAAAGGGCGGAAGGTAGCGCATTTTTCCGGGAGGACGTTGCCAAATCGCCCGGCCCACGGTCTATTGGCGATGCGTGAGACCCCTCCCCTATCTCGATCTGAAGGAGCACCTGCGGCTGCTGCACCGGCAGGTGCTGCCGATCTTCTTTCTCTTCCTCGTGGTCGCCCTGATCGCCTTCGTCGTCTACCGGACTGGAAAGGCCGGGGCAGACCTGCCGGACGGGAACTATGTCGGCGCACGCCTCGGCCTGCTCTCGCCCGGCGAAGGAGCGGCGTTCGACGCGGACTTCGCCACGCTCTCCCCCATCGAGCTGGTCCTGGCCCCGGAAGCGCCCGTCTTCGAACCTCCGCTCCGTCCCTTCCCGTCCTCCGACGGAGCGGAGGTCCACGCTGTCGCCGACGGACGGGTCGTCCTCGCGACCTCGGGCGAAGTGCTCCTCGTCCACGGGAGGCAGGGGCGCGTCGTCGGGAGCGCCTACACAGGACTCGCGTCCGTCCGCGTCGGCGTGGGCACGCCAGTCCGCCGCGGCGAGATCATTGGCATCGCCAGAGAGGCCTTCCGGTTCGAGTTACGCCCCTCTCCCACCCTAGCCTTGCCGACGCCTCCCAATGCAGGCGCAACCGTGCCGGAGGACTGGCGGGGCCGACCGGCCGACCGGCTCTCCGTCCCGCCGCAGGGCGAACCACTCGAGCCCGGAGCGCTCCGGCTGGAGGGGAAGACTCCGGGGAGTTGAGAGGCTCGAAGCCGCTCATTTCCAATCTCTCAACTCTCCACTCCGGCCGAGGCCTTCTCGCCAAAGGCGTCCTCGTAGACGCAGACCAGGGCGATCGTCGCCCAGGCGCCAGTGATGAACACGCCGAAGTAGAGCGCGAGCACCCCCGCGAAGGAGAGGAGTCCGTTCACGAACATGAAGAGGACGAACTTGAGAAGATGCGGCTTCGTCGCTTCCCACCCGAGGGAGAGGGCCCGCTTCACCGGAGTCTCGCAGTCGAGGATGAGGAGGCAGGCGAAGTTTCCGACGATTCCGAGGATCATCAGCGGCATCGCGAGGAGGAAAAAGAGAAGGAGGCCACCGCCGATGAGCGAGACGAGGACGGCCGGATTCTCCTCCGCCTGCTCGACGAGCCCGCTCCCGGACAATCCGACGCCCACGCCGGCGATGGCCGCGGCCAGGATCAGGAGAAGGAGCAGCGAGATCCCCACCACGATCAGGTTCAGGATCGCGAGCGGCCCGAACTGGCGTCGGAAGCCCTCGAAGAGCATCTCCAGATTCGGCTCCTTGCCGCGGAGATGCATGAGGATATACCAGTAGAGCCCGCCCATGAGCGGATACATCAGGAAGAGAATCGGCGCGTAGAGCTGTCCCGCGACCCCGAGCATCAGCGAGGTCAGCACGTAGCAGCCGATGAGCGGCCAGAAGCGGGCCTTCAGCGCCTCCCAGGCGCGGCCGTAGCACTGGCGGATCGAGGGCTTGAAATCCGGGCGCAGCCGCGCCTCGCGCGGAACGAAGGGCGCGAGGTGGCGCGGCACCGGAGGCGGAGCGGGAGAAAGCACCGGAGGCATCGGCGGCGGCGCGGAACGGGAGGAGGCCTGCACCGCCAGCTCCGTCGCGGAAAAGGGCGTCCAATCGGGGAAGCCCTCGCGCCACACCAGCGTGTCGGAACCCACGGTCCCTTGGCGGTGAAGGTCGAGGATCTCCCGGGCCGCGACAGGACCGAGGCGTTCGCCCTTGCATTCGTAGAACCAGACCGTTTCGGCGCTCATGATGGCAAGCATCAAGCGCGATGCGGCGGCGTTCGGCAAGTGGATTCTTCTGCGGCGACAAAAGGGGAGGCAGCCAAGAGCAGGCCAAGTGGAAGTGGGGCGGAATCTCTTTCCGCCTTCTCCAAGCCCCACGGAGGAGCGACATTCCTGTCGCTCGCGCTGCCCAAACGAAACTGGACTTGCCGACCGACAGGAATGTCGGCCCTCCTTGTGCCGCCGCCCCCATCCATACGACGACAAGCGCAGACCCGTTGAAATGAGGCGCAAGCGGGATAAGGTCGGAGACGATGGACCGCCGAATGAACGCAACCCCGGAGCCTCTCCACGCAACCCCCTTGCGTCCGTGACCGTGAAACCGCCTGTCCTGCCGTCGGTTCTTTCCGCCCTCCTTCTCGTCTCCTGTGGCCGGGAGAAGGAGGGAACCGATGCCCCGCCCCCCTCCTCGCCCTACCACTCCATTCCGGACGCCACCTACGTCGGCCACGAGACCTGCCGGAGCTGCCACGAGGCAGAATTCCGCGAATGGCTCGACAGCGACCACCATCGGGCGATGAATCCGGCGACGGAGGAATTCGTCCTCGGCGACTTCGACAACGCCGTCTTCGAGCATTTCGGCCAAGTCTTCCGCTTCTTCCGCCGAGACGGCGGCTACTGGGTGAACGCTCCCGACGAGACCGGCACGGCCCGGGACATGCGGATCGAATACACCTTCGGCCACCACCCCCTGCAGCAATACCTCATCCCCTTCCCCGGCGGCCGCTACCAGGCCCTGCAGGTCTGCTGGGACAGCCGCCCCGCGAAGGAGGGCGGGCAGCGCTGGTATCACCTCTACCCCGACGAACCCGTCCCTCCGGACGACATCCTCCATTGGACGCGGCGGCACTTCAATTGGAACTACATGTGCGCCGACTGCCATTCGACGAATCTCGACAAGAGCTTCGACGCGGAGACCCTGACCTACCACACGACCTGGTCGGAGATGAACGTGAGCTGCGAGGCCTGCCACGGCCCCGGCTCGGAGCACGTGAAATGGGCCGGGGCGTGGACGAAGGCGGAGGCAAATCCCTCCGATGCCGTGGCGCAGGCGGAGCTTGCCGCGCTGAAGGACTACGTTGCCTCGAAAGGGCTCGTCGTCGCCCTGAAGGAGCCGGACGAGGATGCCTCGGATTTTCCCTGGACGACCGATCCCGCCACCGGACAGCCGAAACGCACCCGCCCCCTCGCCTCGAACGTGCAGGTCGAGACCTGCGCCCCCTGCCATTCCCACCGCACCCTCCTCGAGCCGAAGCTGACGCAGGGGCTGCCCTATCACAACACCCACGTTCCTTCGATCCTGAGCGAACGCCTCTACCACCACGACGGCCAGTTGAAGGAGGAGACCTATGTCTATGGCTCCTTCGTACAGAGCAAGATGTTCCACGCCGGCGTGCGCTGCACCGACTGCCACCACCCGCATTCGATGAAGCTCGTCGCCCCCGGCAACGCCCTCTGCGTGCGCTGCCACCAGGCCGATGCCTACGACACCCCGGCGCACCACTTCCACCCCGTCGGCAGCACCGGGGCGAGCTGCGTCGAATGCCACATGCCCGAGACGACCTACATGGGCGTCGATCCCCGGCGCGACCACAGCCTGCGCGTCCCGCGCCCCGACCTCGCCGCGCAGATCGGCCCGCCCGACGCCTGCACGAAGTGCCACACCGACCGGACGCAGGACTGGGCCGCCGAGGCCTTCAAGCAATGGTGGGGACCGGGACCGCGCAATGCCCACTACGGAGAGATCCTCGCCTCGGCCCGCCGCAACGAAGCCGGTTCCTTCACCAGGCTCGCCGCCCTCGCCGCCGACCTTTCGCGCCCCGCCCTCGTCCGCGCCGCGGCGGTGGAGACCGTCGGCTTCCGCGCGCCCTCGCCCGAGGCGACGCAGGTCCTCGCGGGACGTCTCTCCGATCCCGATCCCAGCGTGCGCAGCGAGACCCTCTCCGCCCTGCTGTCCTACCCTCCTGCCCAGCGCCTCGCCCTCGCCAAGGAACGCCTCTCCGATCCCTCGCGCGCCGTCCGCACCGAGGCCGCGCGTGTCCTTGCCGCCGCGCATGCCAGCTTCGACGAGGCGACGAAGGCCGCCTTCGAAAAGGCCTCCACCGAGTTCGTGGCCAGGCAGATGGCCATTTCCGACCGGGGAGCCGGGCACATGCTCCTCGCCGCCTTCCACGCCGACCTCGGAGACTACGGAAAGGCCGAGGCCTCCTACCGTCTCGCGCAGAAGGTGGAGCCGGAGTTCATCCCCGTGCGCCTGAACTTCGCCGGGATGCTCGAGGCCCGGAACCGTCCCGCCGAGGCCGAGGCGGAATATCGCGCCGCCATCGCGGCGGCGATGACCGACGACGACCGCGGCCTCGCCCGCGAGAGCCTCGCCCGCTTTCTCATCCGCCTGAAGCGCTATGACGAAGGCGTCGCCGAACTGGAAGCCGCCGCCGCCCTCCTCCCCAACAGCGCGGAGACCCAGTATTTCCATGGAGTCGCCCTGAACTCGCTCGGCCGCTTTCCCGAGGCCCTTCCCTATCTGGAGAAGGCGCACGCCCTGGCTCCGGGACATCTCGAATACCTCACCGGTCTCGCCACCATCTGCCGCGACGCCGGGCGAAACGACCTGGCCCTGAAATACGCGAGACTGGCGCTCGGGCTAGAACCGGACAACCCGCAGCTGCAGGCTCTGGTGCGGAGCGTGGGGGGGCCGTAGAGGAACGTCCGGCGAATCTCACGGAACGCGCGCGCGTTCCGCTACGGCTCCGCCCCCCGTGGAGGAAGCTGCAAAGCTTCCCCCGCGCCGGTCCTGCACCTGCCCCGAGGACATGGGAAAAGGAGTGCGGGCATCCTGCCCACATCCAATGGTCCATGTCATCAAGAATGATGGAAGGAAGCGAGGAAAAGACTTCGGAAGACGCGCCAGCGCTGTAGCCGCGTCCATTGGGCGCGGGACGGATGTCCTCTCGACACTCGACCGAGGCCAATGGCCTCGGTTACAAGGATTCGCCTTCGATGGTCTCAGGCTTCATCGTTGCTGCGGGCAGGAGTGCCCGCGCTCCCCTCGGCACCCCGTCCCTCCGCGAAGCGGGAGGGGACGGGGCTTGCGGGAATCACTTCGTCTGGACCCGGTAGGTCACGACATCCGACTGGCTCGGGGCGCTCTGCGAGGAGAGCGTCACCCGTCCGTTGAACTTCTTCTTCAGAATGACCTTCTTGCCGTTCTTCTTTTTCTTCTGGAGCTTCTTCTTCTGCGGCGCGATCTCGACGCTGTAGTGGCGGACCTCGCCGGAGGCCAGATTCGCCAGCACCGTGCCGCCCTTGGACATCGCCGCCGTCACGTTGGCGCGACCGCCGGTCGCCGTGAAGTAGGCGACCTTGAACAGCTTGTTGCCCGCCGTGCCGCGCACGAGCAGGCTGTCAACGGCCAGACCGTCGTTGGTCGCCGTCACGACGCCCTTCACCTTGCGCAGCTTCTTGGAGACCA
>CAYSZN010000275.1:0-5727 GCA_964435425.1 uncultured Akkermansia sp.
CAAACAAGGATTCCGCTGGACTGAAGCTGTTCACAGCGAGGATGTCGTCCCTTCAATAAGGAGATCTTTTCAGAGATGCGTCTTCTCGGGGTTCGTCGTGGCATTGTCCTGTTCGGTCAGCGCGCCCCCTTCGTTCTCCCATCGGGAAAGCGCTTGGAAACGCAGGCGGGGGTCTCCATTGCGGAATTCCGGGATGCTTTCCTCCGGAAATTCCGCCAGCAAGCCTGCAAGATCGAGGCGCAAGCTATGCATTGCCAGATGACCCTTGCCGTTCAGCGGCCATAATTCCCGCGGCTTGTCCCAATAGAGCTCGACGCCGTTGCCATCGGGATCCCGCAGGTAGATCGCTTCACTCACTCCATGGTCCGCGGCGCCATCCAGCGGGATGTTGGCAGCCGTCGTGCGACGAAGCGCATCCGCCAGCAATGCCCGTGTCGGATAGAGGATCGCAATGTGATAGAGCCCGGTGCTCCCGGGGGGCGGGGGGGCGCCCCCTTTGCTCTCCCATGTATTCAATCCGATATGATGATGGTAGTCGCCGGCAGCGATGAACACCGCGCTGTCACCATATCTCTGGGTGATATGAAAGCCCAGCACATCGCAGTAGAAGGCTAGAGCTCGTTCGATATCGGCGACTCGTAGATGCACATGGCCGATGCGAACTGCAGCGTTGACCGATCCGTAATGGGTGTTTTGAGATTGCGTCATCTCGTTGATCTTCTCCGATGAAGCCGCTTTCGTCAATGCCGTGACTTGCCGGAGTCGGGACGGCACCATTTGGAAGGACCTGCGACTCGGGGGCGGGGGCCGCTCCGAACGAAGGCGGACCAAGCTGCGCAAGTCGAGCCAGCACTTCCAGGCGGGCTCGCGGTCCATGGGCCGGCACCCATCTGCCGGGAGGTTTCGGGGGCAGCGCGAAGAAGCGCTGGAGGCGGCGGTGGGACGATTTGGCCTCGTGACGCCGCTGTCTAGGCACATGGCCACCCAGAGCAGGGAGGCGGTGCTCTGGCCGATGGCGGCGAACGCCCACATGGGGAGGCGGATGTGGCTGGGCTTTCGGAAGACGAGGATGGAGCTCGAAGTGTTCGCGAATACGAAGGCGATGGCGCTGTTTGGCTTTTGCTTCACAGCCAAGCACCTGCGCCCTAGGCCGCTTAGAGATTATCCGTAAATAAATATTAACAATCCGACGGGCCGTGGTATGGTCCCGGCATGGCGCAGATCGAATCCTGGACAATATCCGACGAGCTTTGGGGGAAAATCCAACCTTTGGTTCCAGCCCGTCCCGAACGCCCGCAGGACAGGCAGTTCCAACGCAAGCCCGGCGGTGGTCGCAAGCCCCTGCCAGACCGGCAGGTCTTCGAGGCCATCGTCTACGTGCTGCGCACGGGCATCCAGTGGAAGGCGCTGCCGCGCGGGTTCGGCAGTTCCAGCGCCGTCCACAAGCGCTTCCAGCAATGGGAGCGGGCCGGGTTCTTCCTGCGCATCTGGCAGGCCGGGCTAGCAGAGTACGACGGCATGCACGGGATCGCCTGGGAATGGCAGAGCGTGGACGGCGCGCTGGGCAAGGCGCCGCTGGCCACGGAGCGCGTTGGTTCCAATCCGACCGACAGGGGAAAAAAACGGACGCAAGCGCAGCCTGCTCACCGACGGCAATGGCATCCCTCCGTCGCTCGTCGTCGCAGAGGCCAACCGGCATGACTCCAGGCTCCTGGCCCCGACCCTCGACGCCATCGTGGTGGACCGTCCAGCTCCGGGCGGAGGCAAGCAGCATCTCTGCGCCGATGCCGGCTACATGGGAGAGCCCTGCACGAAGGCCGCCCTGGAAAGGAGCTACGAGCCACATATCAAGCAACGGCGTGGGGAAGCTGCCGGGATCAAGGCAGTCCCAGGGGCCAAGGCCCGCCGATGGGGGGTGGAGCGCACCCATTCGTGGTTCAACCGCTGGCGCAAGCTGCTGGTGAGCTTTGAGAAGTCGGAGGCGTCCTATGTCGGCCTGCTGTCGTTGGCCGCCGCTTTGATCTGCTGGAGGCAAACTGTCACTATTTACGGATAATTTCTTAGTCTTGACTCCGCCGATGGGGGGTGATCAAATGCAGGGCGTATGAAAGAGAACGAATCAAAGCTGACACGGCAGACAGGGGCACCGGTTCCCGACAATCAGAACGCACAGACGGCGGGACCGAGAGGTCCCATGCTGATGCAGGATTTCTGGTTTCTCGAGAAGATGGCCAATTTTGATCGGGAAGTCATTCCGGAAAGGAGAATGCACGCAAAGGGGTCGGGCGCTTTTGGAACATTCACCGTCACGCACGACATCACACCCTATACCAAGGCCGGCATCTTTGCCGAAATCGGAAAGAGCACGGAGATGTTTGCGAGGTTCTCCACCGTAGCAGGGGAGAGGGGAGCGGCGGATGCCGAGAGGGATATCAGAGGGTTTGCCCTGAAGTTCTATACGGACGAAGGCATCTGGGATCTGGTGGGGAACAATACTCCGGTATTCTTCTTCCGCGATCCAATGAAGTTTCCCGATCTCAACCACGCGGTGAAGCGCGACCCCAAGACCAACCTGAGGAACGCGAACAGCAACTGGGACTTCTGGACGCTGCTGCCCGAATCCCTGCACCAGGTGACCATCGTCATGAGCGACCGCGGAATTCCCCGCGGATACAGGCACATGCACGGATTCGGAAGCCACACCTACAGCTTCATCAATGCCGCCAACGCAAGGCATTGGGTGAAGCTCCACTTCGTGAGCCAGCAGGGGATCGAAAACCTGTCGGACGAAGAGGCGGCGGAGATCATCGGCCAAGACCGGGAATCCTCCCAACGGGACTTGTTCGACGCGATCGAGCGAGGAGACTTCCCCAAGTGGAGGCTATTTGTCCAGATCATGGGCGAGGAGGAGGCCAAAACATACCGTTTTCATCCGTTCGACCTGACAAAGGTGTGGTCGAAGAAGGATTTCCCTCTCATTCCGGTGGGCGAGTTCGAACTGAACCGGAATCCTGAAAACTATTTTCAGGATGTGGAGCAGGCCGCCTTTAACCCAACCAACATAGTTCCCGGAATCGGGTTCTCTCCCGACAAAATGCTCCAGGGACGGCTGTTCTCCTATGGTGACGCGCAGCGCTATCGGCTGGGCGTGAACCATTATCAGATTCCGGTGAATCGGCCCACCTGCCCCTACCATGCCTTCCATCGCGATGGCGCCATGCGCGTGGACGGCAACTACGGCAGCACCCTCCACTACAATCCCAACAGCTATGGCGAGTGGCAGGAGCAGCCCGAGGCGAAAGAGCCGCCCCTGGAGCTGGAAGGAAGCGCCTACGCGCACAACTTCAGGGATGACGATGAGGACTATTTTACGCAGCCCGGAGACCTCTTCCGCATCATCAAGGCGAATGGGAAATCGGATATCCTCTTCAAGAACACGGCCGCCCAGATCGGAGGTGCCGAAAAATTCATCCAGATCCGCCATATCCGGAACTGCTATCGGGCGGATCCGGAATATGGCGAGGGGGTCGCCATGGCGCTCGGTCTCAGCATGGAGGAAGTCAATCTCTTTGATCTCTCCCCCTACGATCGATGGGCGCCAAAGTCCGGCACCGATTGAGCGCGTTCCCCGGTCGGAGGGGCAGGTTCCGGAGCGGTCGCCGCCCTCCCGGTCAGCGACTGCTGGGAAATTATGCCCGCCTCTCGCCTCCGGGGCAATCCTCTCTTGATTTCCAACGTGCGCCCCTTACACTCCGCTTCCCTCTTCGAGACGAAGCCGGTGTGGCGGAATGGTAGACGCGCTCGATTCAAAATCGAGTTTCTTCGGAAGTGCGGGTTCGAGTCCCGCCGCCGGTATGGTTTTTTTCTATTGGCTTTCAGAGACTTATGGATGGAAGTTTTCTCGAAGTCCCCCTAATGGCGACAAGAGGCATCGACGATGTTTGGGCCATCCCGATGTGGATCTCGCCTGCATCCGGGCGCCTGCCGACGCTGCCGGTTCAGGACTTGTCCGTGAATAAATCTTAACAATCCCATGGTCCCGGCATGGTGCAGGTCAAGTTCCGGATCGTATCCGAGGGGCGATGGAGAAGAATCCAGCCCTGCTTCCACCCGTCCCGCTCCGGCGAAGCCAGGAAGCCTCTGTGGCGCCGAGGTCGGCGACATGGTGGCCGCTTGAAACCGCGCACGCGCCGGATCTCTGGCAAGTGCGGCCCGCTGTCGCTGGCCGCCCCTTTGACCTGCTGGCGGCAGATCATCTTCATTTCAATAGAGCCCCCCGGCTCTGCCAGGGGACTGTCAAGGGTTGACCTATCCGACAGTCGCCGATGAATTGGGGAGAGGTCTGCGCTGAACGGTCTTGCCGCGAGGCAAGGGTAGGGCCGCGCGGCCAATCGGGTGTCCCAACGACGTTCGTTCCCTGACCGGGCCGGCCGGGGCTAGCCTTGAGCTCCGAGGCGGTGAGTGGGAGGGAAGGATGGCATAGGCGAGAACGTCTCCCGTGGTCTCAAGGAACGAGGCCACAGGCCGCTTCGGGCGGTTCCAATCCACAAGCCTCCGGCTTTTTGCCGAGGTATCCGACTTGCCTAAATGCGCAATCAGGGGCGATTTAAGGCTTGATTTCACATGGCCGGCAATTTACGTAAAAGAGGTCATGTCTGCGTCCATCCTGAGGTTCCACATAGTCTTGGCGCTTGCTGCGCTGCTTTCGACAGCCTGTTTCGACAAGGAGAGCGGCGATGCCGAGGCCGAAGCCGACGGGGAGGTGAGCTCCTACCGCGAGGAGAGGGCGCAGCGCGACGAGCTGCGGAAGCGTGTCACGGAGCTCCGGGCAGAGAAGAAGGCGCTGGAGGGCAAGATCAAGGAGGTGGGCAGCTCTCTGAAAAAGCAGGGTGAAATCCGGACGAAGGAACTGGCGCTGGCGACCGAGCTTGAGGCGGTGCGCCGCTATTCGGCAGGCCTTGCGAGTCTGGAGCAGGAGCTGGACGCCTCGCTGGGCACATGGCGCGAGGCGACGCGCAATTCGTTCAAGGGCGTGAAGCTCCCCGAGATCGTGACGGTGAGCGGGGCGCGCTATGCCGATGTGACCATCAACGGAGTCACCGACGAGGCGATCGTCATCGGACACAGCGGTGGTGAAAGCACTGTCCCCATCCTCGACCTTCCTGTCGGACTGCGGAAGAACGTCATCCACGAACCGACCGTGCTCGCCGAGAAGGGACTTTGAGAAGCCTTCTTTCTTCCAACCTTTTCCCATTTACCCATGAAACCTGATCGAACACGCTCCTTGAGACGGATGGCGGCATTTTCGGTTGCCGCTTGGCTTGCGGCATCGCCCGGCCTTGCGACCGAGAAGCAGGTGGCGGAGCTGGAGGCGGAGATCGCCGCTTTGGAGGAGAAGCTTGCGGAGACTGGGGCGGCGGGCGAGGAAATCGCCAAGTTGATCGACAATATCGATTCCGCCGAGAAGGAGATCGCGGCAGCGAAGGAGGAGGCCGTAGCGAAGGAGGCCGAACTCGCTAGGAAGGAATACCTTCTTGGAATTTATCAAGGGGCCTTCCGGATTACGACGACGCTCGCTCCCGGTGAAAACCTCGGTGCGATGACGCTGAAGAACGGAGAGAGCGTCGAGCCCAGTTCCTTCCTCAGCATCGGGAATGGCGCGGTGCTCGTCCAGACGGCGACCGGTTCGCGCTCCATTCCTGTCGGGATGCTGCCGGATTCTCTGGC
>CAYSZN010000276.1:0-5700 GCA_964435425.1 uncultured Akkermansia sp.
TGATGATGGCGTCGAAGCTGGCGATGCCGAAGGCCCCGAGGTTGGAGATGGTGATCGTACCGCCGGTCATTTCGTTCGGCGTCAGTTTCTTCTCGCGGGCGCGGGCGGCGAGGTCTTTCAGCTCGCCGGCGAGGTCGCGGATGGACTTGCTCTGGGCGGAGCGGATGACAGGGGTGACGAGACCGTCCTCGACGGCGACGGCGACGGAGAGATGGATTTCGCCAAATTGGAGGATGGCGTCGCCCTGAAAGGAGGCGTTCACCGCCGGGACCGCGTTTGCGGCGAGGACGGTGGCCCGCATGACGAAGTCGTTCACGGTGTATTTCGGTCCACCATTGGCGACGCTCGCAGCGTTGACCTGCTCGCGCAGGTTCATGAGCGGTTCGGTGTCGATCTCGATGTTGAGGTAGAAGTGCGGGATCGTCGTCTTGCTCTCAAGGAGGCGCTGGGCGATGACGCGGCGCATTCCGGAAAGCGGCAGGCTCTGGTCGGGTTTGGCGAGAGCCGGGGGCAGTAGGCCGAGGGAACCGCCGCCACCGCCGACGGGGGCGTTTTCGACATCTTTTTTGACGATGCGGCCGCCGGGTCCGCTGCCGATGACGCGGGCGAGGTCGATGCCTTTTTCCTGCGCGATCTTGCGGGCGAGGGGCGAGGCTTTGATGCGGGCGCTGCTTGGGGCGGGGGCAGCGGCAGGTGTGACCTTTGAAGGGGAGTCAGACGGGGCGGACGAGTCGGACTGGTCGGACGCGGTGGAGGCAGCCTTGGTCTCGGCGGCCGGGGGCTGATCGGCGTCGGCGGACGCTTCTTCGCCTTCTTCAAGAATGAGGGCGAGGGCCGCGCCGAGGGCGACGGATTGCCCTTCCTTCACGTAGATCTTGTGGAGGATACCTTCCCTGAAGGACTGCATCGTCATGGTCGCCTTGTCGGTCTCGATCTCGGCGACGTCCTCGTCCACCGCGATGGGGTCGCCCTCTTTCTTGAGCCACTTGGCGAGGGTGCCCTCGCTCATGGTGTCGCTCAGTTTGGGCATTTTCAGGTAGGAAGGCATGGGGTAAGTGGGCAGTAAACAGTGAACAGTGGTGAAGTGGCGGATCGGGCCTTTGAAGATCAATCGGAATTTGTTCCAGATTCGATCCTCGAACGTTGCGCCGCCCGGCTGATCTCCTCAACGGAGCGGTTCTCGAAAAGATCGCGACGCCATTCCGTGTAGTCGAAGAGGGATGGCGGGGATGGCGGACGCCTCGGCGAGGCGTCCCTACCGGCGTTCATGGCCGCGTCGGTTGTGTCGGTCGTCATGGTGCCGAAAAAATCCTAACAAATCGTCAAAGCGCGCGCCACGATCTCCTCGGGCACGGGGAGCTGGAGCTTCTCGATGGGCGGGCTGTAGAAGGCGGGCGCGTCGGCGCTGGTGATGCGGAGCACGGGGGCGTCGAGGTCGTCGAAGGCCTGCTCCATGATCATCGAGGAGATCTGGGCACCGACTCCACAGAAGGGCTTGTTCTCCTCGATGTAGATGGCGCGGTGGGTCTTGCGGACAGATTCGAGAATGGTCTCCTCGTCGAGGGGGCGGATGCTGCGGAGATCGACGACTTCGGCGGAGATGCCGTGCTGCTCCTCGAGGATCGCGGCGGCGGCGAGGGAGGTGACGACAGCGCGTCCGTGGGCGATGAGGGAGATGTCGCTGCCCTCGCGCTTGACCTTGGCCTTGCCGATGGGCACGATCAACTCGCCGCCTTCGAGTTCGTCGTTGGAGGGGACGAGGCCCTTCATTCCGTAGAGCACGGTGCTCTCCATGAAATAGACGGGGTCGTTGTCGCGGATGGCGGACTTGATGAGCCCCTTCGCATCGTGGGCGTCGGAGGGGGTCACGACCTTGAGGCCGGGCATGTTGGCGAAGATGTTCTCGGGCGTGTGCGAGTGGGTCGCTCCGACGTTGGTGCCTCCGTTGGCGGGTCCGCGCACGACGATGGGCACGTTGATGAGTCCGCCGGACATGTAGCGGCAGGTCGCGGCGTTGTTCATCATCTGGTCGAAGGCGACGTAGGCGAAGCTGTAGAACATCAGCTCCATGACCGGGCGGATGCCGAGCATGGAGGCGCCGATGCCCATGCCGATGAAGCCGGCCTCGGAGATGGGGGCGTCGATGATGCGCTTGTCGCCCCACTTCTTCCAGAGGCCTTCGGTGACTTTGTAGGCTCCGTTGTATTGGGCGACTTCCTCGCCGATGATGACGACGTTCTCGTCGCGGGCGAGTTCCTCGTCGAGTCCTTCTCGGAGCGCTTCGCGGTAGGTGAGTTCTCGGGGCATGGCGGGGCGCGGCGGAACGCCGCGGTAAAAGGTGAAAAGTAAAAGGTGAAAGGTCTCTTGGGATGGGCGCTTTCCGTTCTTCGTCCCCTACTCTTACTCTTATCTCCTTACTCTTACTCGAAATCGGACGGACTGGGAACTATCGGGCGAGTAAGAGTAAGGAGATAAGAGTAAGAGGAGAGGAGTTTCAGCCATGAAAGAAATGACGTCCGGCGCGTCCGGCTTCGGTGTTGTTGTCCACTTCCCAATAAATATCGTCGAAGATCTCCGACTCGTCGGGGAAAGGGCTCTTGATGGCGAACTGGGCGGCGGCGGCGGCTTCGGCTCCGGCCTCCTTGTTGATCCGCTTGTAGTCGTCCTCGGTGATGACTCCTTCGGCGAGGAGGGTGCGCTTCCAGAACTCGATCGGATCGTGATCGTTGATGTAATTCTGGATCTCCTCCTTGGTCCGGTACTTCTCGGCGTTGGCGTCGGCGACGGAGTGGCCTTTGTGGCGGTAGGTCATGATCTCGAGGATCGTGGGGCGCGACTGGTTGTGGGCGCGCTCGATGGCTTCCTGCACTCCGGCCCGGATCTCGTAGAGGGAGACGCCGTCGATCTTCGCCCAGTCCATCGCGTAGCCTTCGGCGCGGGCGGCGAGACCCTCCTTCGGATGGGCGGAGGAGCGGGCCTGCGAGGTGCCCATGGAGTAGCCGTTGTTCTCGATGATGTAGATCACGGGAAGGTCCCAGAGGGAGGCGAGGTTCAGGGCCTCATGATAGGCGCCCTGGTTGATCGCTCCATCGCCGAGGTAGCAGAGGCAGCAGCCTTTGAGACCTTTGTATTTGAGAGCGAAGGCGAGGCCGGCGCCCAAGGGGGTCTGGCCGCCGACGATACCGTGTCCGCCCCAGTAGTTCTTGTCGGGGGCGAAGTAGTGCATCGACCCCCCCTTCCCTTTCGAGCAGCCGGTCTTCTTACCGAAGAGCTCGGCCATGCACTCGTTCATGCCCATGCCCACGGCGAGGGCGTGCCCGTGGTCGCGGTAGGCGGTGATGACGTGGTCATGTTCTCCGAGGAGCGAGATGCTGCCGACGGCGACGGATTCCTGCCCGATGTAGAGGTGGAGGAAGCCGCCGATGTGGTCGTCCTGATAGAATTCCAGCGAGGTCTGCTCGAAGCGCCGGATGCGGACCATGGTGCGGAGCAGTTCGATCTTCTCCTCCGCCGTCAGCGCCGCGTTGACGGGCGCGTCGGCAAAAGGAATGGCGGGCGGAGTAGCGGTGTTCGATGCCATCGGAAAAGAAAAAATCCCTCCGGAGTTGGAAGGGCGCAAACGGTAGCTTAAAGTGCCCCCGAAGGAAACCGGGAAAAGGGCGATTTTTTCAATCCGAGCATGCCTCCCTCCGTGTTCCACGTGGAACGTTTCGGCTTTTCAAGATGTTCGTCTATCCCGAAAAATACGATGTGCTGATTGTCGGCGGTGGTCACGCCGGAATCGAGGCGGCTCTCGCGGCCTCGCGTCTGGGTGCCCGCGTCGCGATGCTCAGCCAGAATCTGGACACCCTCGGACAGATGTCCTGCAACCCGGCCGTCGGAGGACTTGGCAAGGGGCACATGGTTCGCGAGATCGACGCCCTCGGCGGAGCGATGGGCCTGAACACGGACGCCACTGCGATCCAGTTCCGCATCCTGAATGCGAAGAAGGGACCCAGCGTCCGCGCCCCGCGCGCGCAATGCGACAAGAAGGCCTACCAGTTCCGCATGAAGTGGCTTCTCGAAAAGGAGCCGAACCTCGACCTGCACCAAGGCAACATCGCCTCCCTCCTCGTCGAGGGCGACGCGGTGCGCGGAGCCGAGACCGTCCTCGGGGTCCGCTACGAGGCCGCAGCCGTCGTCATCACCACCGGCACCTTCATGCGGGGGTTGATGCACGTCGGGATGCAGAACCAGCAGGGCGGACGCATGGGCGATGCCCCCTCGACCCTGAGCGACGACCTCCGCCGCCTCGGCTTCGAAGTGCGGCGTTTCAAAACCGGGACGCCCTGCCGACTCAACGGACGCTCCATCGACTTCTCGAAATGCAATCGTCAGGACGGCGACACCCCTCCCCCGCGCTTCTCCTTCCGCTCCCATCTGGAGCCGGTGGATGAGAACGACATCTTCACCCTGAACCGCTGGTCCGACCCCGCGTTCCACGTGGAACAACTCCCCTGCTGGATCACCTACACGGGCGCGGCGACGCACGAGACGATCCTCGCCAACCTCGACCAGTCGCCGATGTATTCTGGCAAGATCGAGGGGATCGGCCCACGCTACTGCCCCTCGATCGAGGACAAGGTAGTGCGCTTCGCGGACAAGGATCGCCATCAGGTCTTCCTCGAACCGGAGGGACGCCACACGCTGGAATACTACATCAACGGCGTCTCCACCTCCCTCCCCTTTGCGGTGCAGCATCGCTTCATCCACTCCATCGCCGGACTGGAGAACGCGGAGATCATCCGGCCCGGCTACGCGGTCGAATATGACTACTGCGTCCCCACCCAGCTCCACCCCACCTTGGAGACGAAGACGGTTTCCGGGCTCTACTTCGCCGGGCAGATCAACGGCACCTCGGGCTACGAGGAGGCCGCCGGTCAGGGACTCGTCGCCGGGGCCAACGCGGCGCTGAAGGTGGCGGGCAAGCCCGACTTCGTCCTCGGGCGGGACGAGTCCTACATCGGGGTCATGATCGACGACCTCGTCACCAAGGGCACCGACGAGCCCTACCGTATGTTCACGAGCCGGGCCGAGCACCGGCTCCTCCTCCGCCACGACAACGCCGATCTGCGCCTGCTCGCGACGGCGGAGAAAGCGGGGCTCGTTTCCTCCGAATTCACGACCGCGACCCGGGCGAAGCAGGAGCGCGTCGAGGCCCTCCGCCGTCTTCTCGAAACAACCCACACCGCCGAGGGTTCCCTCGCGAAATGGCTGCGTCGGCCCGAGGCGAGCTGGAGCGAGTTTCCCTCCGATCTCCGCGCCGCGCACGGTCCCGAGATTTGGGAGCTGGTCGAGATCGACATCAAGTACGAGGGCTACATCCGCCGTCAGGGCGAGCTGGTCGAAAAGACCCGGCGCGCCGACGAGAAGCGTCTTCCCGATGAGATCGACTACCTCGCGATTTCCGGGTTGAAGCGCGAGGCCCAGTTGAAGCTCCAGTCCATCCGCCCCCGGACGCTTGGACAAGCCGGGCGGATCAGCGGGATCACCCCGGCGGATGTGTCGCTGCTTGCGGTTTGGTTGGAGAAGATGAGGTGATGACCGCCTCTTACTCTATACTCCTTACTCTTACCTCTTACTCCATCGAATGATCGCGCCACATCCGGTTTGGAGTAAGAGTAAGGAGTAGAGAGTAAGGAGTAAGAGCACGAGCCCCCA
>CAYSZN010000277.1:0-5674 GCA_964435425.1 uncultured Akkermansia sp.
GCATCTTTGTTCACTGCGACTGGCACGCGAGCCATTACATTAAGGTGGAGATGGACAAGATTTTTGGAAGTGACCGCTTCTTAAATGAGATCATCTGGTGCTATGAGACAGGCGGACGTTCACGCCGATTGTTTCCACGCAAGCACGACGTGGTCCTTTGGTATGCAAAGTCTATAGACGGTTACGTGTTCAATGACATGGAGATTCGCTTGCCTCGCGATACTTCTACGATGCATGAACCGGTGTTGAATGACGAGAATGGGCGGCCTTACCAGAGGAATTTCAAAAACGGGAAAGAGTATCGCTACTATCTCGACCATGGCGTAATCCCATACGACTGGTGGACTGACCTTCAGGCTTTGAATCCGAGCGCAAAAGAGCGCATAGGTTATCCGACACAAAAACCCGAGTTGCTGATGGAGCGGATAATCCGTGCAGGCACTCATGAAGGCGATGTGGTTGCCGATTTCTATACGGGTGGCGGCACGACCGCAGCTGTCGCGCAGCGTTTGAACCGCCGCTGGATTGCCAGCGACCAATCCCGCGTCGCCGTCGCCATCACCGCCGACCGCCTCAC
Source organism: uncultured Akkermansia sp. (assembly GCA_964435425.1). Taxonomy (GTDB): domain Bacteria; phylum Verrucomicrobiota; class Verrucomicrobiia; order Verrucomicrobiales; family DEV007; genus Arctic95D-9. The sequence continues at coordinate 578 of CAYSZN010000277.1, forward strand.
CCGTCAAGTCGAGGAACAAGTCGGCGCACTTTTCAGCGTGCCCGATTTCGTCGTCGAGCATTGGGGTGTCTATGAAGCCAAGCGGCTGGCCGAGATGCCGCCGGAGCAGTTTCGCGGCTTCGTGCTCAAGTGCTTCGGCGCGACCATCGAAAGCCAGCAGCTCGGCATCCACGGCATGAAGGGCGCGGTGCCCGTGTGGGTGGGCGAAGCCAATCCGAAGAAGGCGGTGACGGCGCAGGACGTGCAGGACTTCGCCAACGCCATCCGAAAGACGCTGCGCTACAAGCAGGACAACCTGCGCGACGGCATCCTGCTCGCGTGGGCCTTCCGCAGGGACGCGATGGACGCTGCGGAGCGATTGCGAAGACTGGAACAAACCGATCTCAATTTCGTCCGGCTCGACCAAGTGCGGATCGATTCCCCGCGATTCCGCGAGCATGTGGCGTCGCTCTCAACGGAACACGCCGACTACGAGAACTTCCTCACCTTCGTGCAGCCTCCGCGCGTGGAAGTGGGCTACAAGCGACTATCCACCCGGACCTACAAGTTCGATGTCAGCGAGACGGCGGTGCTGAACTCCGGCGCGAAGATCATCAACGTGCAATGGGATTTCGACTATGGAAAGCGGTTCTCCAGCACGCCGGGTTTCTCGTTCGTGCGTGGCAAGAAGTCCGATCCGCAACTGACGGCGCAGTATGAATTCCCTCGCAGCGGCAAGGTCCGCATCGCCTGCAAGGTGCAGGACGACATGGGCGGTGAAGGGCTGTGGTCGGATGAAATCACCGTGAGCTGACAATCCGCCAAAATCGAAACGAGCATGGCCATCGATCCAAGCACCAGCCAAGCTATCTTCCAGAAGGGACGATGCAGACATGTAGCATGGGCATCCTGCCCATGCACCTCGTCACGACGCCGGAGTCCCTCGAAGGCCCGTTCGCTCTTGCGGCCCGCGCCTTCCGCCTTCGTCCGGCCAGCGAGCTTGCGTCCGTCTCTCCACGTCCTCCCCGCCGAAGGCATGGGCAAGATGCCCATGCTACATCCATCCCTTCAGCCCTGACAGACGACCAGACCACAGCGCCCATGTTCAACCAATTCGCACGACACGAGGACGCCTTCCGCGACTGGCGACGGGACGGGATGCCGGGCTTGAAGCCGGAGTCGTATGCCTACGTCGAGTTCCTCACGTCGCCCGACGACGACCAGCTCCCGCGCTACGGCACGCTTTGGCCGCACCAGTGGGAGGCCTTCCTGCGCGTGGTGTATGCGCGCGAGATTCTCGGCAAGATGGAGATCGGTGCGGACGGCTTGCTGCTCAACGTGGTGACGGGCGGCGGCAAGACGGCGGTGATCGCCGCGCTCATCGCTTGGCTACGGATCGCGCACGGGGTTCAGAAATTCGTGCTGCTCTGCCCGAACCTGATCGTGCGCGACCGGCTGGAGGACGATTTCGCGGGCGGGAAGGTGTTCAAAGCCCGTGACCTGCTGCCGGAATCGGCAATCTCGTCAGGACTCGGCCATTTCGACCTCACGACGCTCGGCAGCGGGAAGGACGGCGGTTGGTCGAGCCTGTTCAGCGCGAGCGTGGTGCTCGGGAACATCCACCAGTTCTACCAGAGCAACAAAAGCGGGCAGAGCAATCTGGCCGGGCTGATGAACGGGCCGGAGTTCGCCGTCTTCAACGACGAGGCGCACAACTCGCCCGCAGCGGAATACGAGGCCACGCTGCTGCAGATGCGGGAGAGGGTCGTGCTCCGCGTGGACACGACGGCCACCCCGGACCGTGCCGACGGCCGGACGCCGGACAGCGAGATGATCTACGAGTATGGCGTCACCGACGCGCTCGCCGACGGCATCATCAAGACGCCGGTGGTGTATCAGCCGGACATCCAGACGGTGCAGCTCACCTACACCGACGCGAAGACGGGCGAGAAGCGGAAGGTGGAGGAAATCAACTGGGAGGAGGTGGACCGGCTCGGCCTCAACGCGACGCAGTGGGTGGCGGACGACGAGCCGATGCGGCAGCAGATGGCCATCGCGCTGAAACGGCTCGAAGAACAGGAGCGCCGTGCGCAGGGGCGCTACCAGCCGGTCCTCTTCGTCGTGGCGGTGTGCAAGGCCGACGCGGAGAAGGCGGAGCAGACCTTGAGCCGTTACTTCAACGTGCGAACCCTGCTCGTGACCGAGGACAGCGAGGAGGCCGACCGCAAAAAGGCGCAGGAACTCGGCAAGCGGCAGAAATCCGGCCAGCCGATCAAGGCCGTGGTCAGCGTGCTGATGCTGCGCGAGGGCTGGGACGTGCCCGAGGTCGGCGTGATCCTGCTGTTGCGGAAATTCGGCTCGCGCGTGTATGGCCAGCAGGTCATCGGGCGCGGCCTGCGCCGCGTGCGCGTGAAGGGCGTCGCCCCCGACGAGCCGCAGATTTGCGCCGTGGTGGACCATCCGAAGCTCGATCATCAATGGCTGTGGGACATCTTCAACGCCCGCAAGCGCGAGAACGTGCTGATCGATTCCGAATTCAACGAGACGGAGGATCTGCCGCCACCTCCGCCGAAGCAGGAGATGGTGAATCCCGATCTCGTCATCGACGTGCCGCCGACGGACCCGAGCGTGATGGACGATGGGGAGTTCGATGTCGGCGATCTGCCGCCGCCGCCCCAGCCCGTCGAAGACTGGCGGGGGGCTCTCGACCGGATCGAATACGATCCCGTCGTCGCCGAAATCACGAAAGTGGGCATTGGGGGCGTGATCGGGCAGGAGCTTGGCGGCAAAGGCTGGAAGACGGTCCATTCCGCCCCCGATCCATCGGCTCCCGGTGTCGCCGGTGCGGTGACGGACGAGGCGGCTCGCGATGCGGTGAAAACGGGGATGCTCGAAATCGCGGAGGAACTGACCATCGAGGCGGGCTATGCCGCGGCCTTCAAGGAGAAGGTCTATGGCGCTCTCGTGCATCATGTGCGGAAGAAGTTTCTGAAAGGCAGCTCGCTGGGCCTCGCGGACCGCGCGGACGTGGATTTCGCGTGGAAGATGCTTCGGCGGATGAAAACCAAAATCGGGGCCGTGCCAGGCCTCGTCGCAGGAATCATCGAGTATGGCGATTAGCAAGCACGGCAGTTTCGAGAACCCGACGAAGAGCCCGTGGAACTTCGAGAAGTTCCAGAGCGACCTCGAACGGCGCATGATGGTGAAGCTGGAAGCCGATCCGCTGGTGAAGAGGTGGATGAAGCGCCACGGCATCACGATTCCGTGGATCGACGGGCAGAAGCACCAGCGCCGCTACGTGCCGGATTTCTTCGTCGAATATGTCGATGGAAAGAAGGAGATCGTGGAGGTGAAGGATCCCAGCCGTCTCGATTCCAACGACGTGCAGCGCAAGCGCAAGGCGGCGGAGATCTGGTGCAAGCAGCGCGGGATGGAATACCTGATGGCGACGGCGTGATTCAATCCCGCGTGGCCCTCGCCTCGCCACGACCGGCAGATCGCGGCTGACCGTCCAGACCGGATACTACAGACCCGACCAATCCGGTTCGTCGCGGTGGGCATGCCAGAACCGGAGGACGTGAACGATCTTCCGTTCTTCGTCCATCCGATAGATCACCCGGTAGCTTCCCTTGAAAACGACTCTTTCCCGAGTTTCAGGCAGGAGGCTTGCCCGGACGATCCGACCGGAACGGGCACGAATCGGGATGGACAGCTCCCGTTTCGCCACCTCCATCAGATCGCGGACATACTGCTCGCCACGCTCGGGTTCGCCCTGATGCGTCCAGTATTCGTCGATCTCCCGAAGATCGCGGACGGCGGATTCGGTCACGAGGACTTGGAACGGCGATTCGTCCATTTCGCTTCGAATTCCCGCTGGACTTCATCGAGGGGACGCTCGCGGCCCTCTCTCACATCCGCCTCGGCTTCGGCGATTCCCAGCAGCAGCCGGGCATCGTCGCTCAGCGCGGGCCAGATGGGCGCATCGTCGGGAAGCTCCGCAAGCCAAGTCAAGGTCTGCTCTTTGATGCTCATGGCAAAGGGAGCATAACGGGATCGAGGGCCTTTGCACAGGTTTTTTCTCCCTCCTCACACCTCCGCCACCGTCGCGGGGGCCTCGATCCAGCGACCGTGCTCCCGGATCAGATCGACGAGGCGCTCGACGGCTTCGTCTTCGGGGATGTTGAACTTTACCGGCTCCTTGCCGACGTAGAGGTTGATCTTGCCGGGAGCGCCGCCGACGTAGCCGAAATCGGCGTCGGCCATCTCGCCGGGACCGTTGACGATGCAGCCCATCACCGCGATGCGCACGCCCTTGAGGTGGCCGGTGGCTTCGCGGATGCGCTGGGTGGTCGATTGCAGATTGAAGAGGGTGCGGCCGCAGCTGGGGCAGGCGACGTAGTCGGTCTTGAAAATGCGGGTTCCCGCCGCTTGGAGGATGTTGTAGCTGAGGCGCAGCGACTGGCCAGGGGCCTCCTCGCCCTGCACGAGCACGGCATCGCCGATGCCGTCGCAGAGGAGCGCGCCGAGGTTCATGCTCGCGGTCAAGAGGGTCGGGAGGAAGTCCGCACCCTCTTCGGTCGCGGGGTGGAGGGTGTCCTTCAGCAGAATGGGATGGCGCGGGTCGGCCTTGGCGGCGAGGAGGCGGAAGGCGGGGATCACGGGCAGGTCGAGGCCGTCGGCGACGGTGACGAGGCGCGGCGTCTCCGAGGCGTTGAGCGCGGCGAAGGCGGCCTCGTCGCGCGGGTCGAGGGCGAGCACGCCGGAGTCCTCGACGACGATCTCGGGCTGGTAGTCGCCGAGGCGGTCGAGCTTGTGGGCGAGGGCGTCCCATTTCCGGCGGCTGGTGAAGACGCGGACGGTCTCCTCTCCGCCAAGAGCGATGCCTTGGATCTCGATCCTCGAGGAGGGGCGGCGGCGGTATTCGAAGGGATTCCACGGCACCTCGTCCCAGGAAAGTTCGGCGATGGGCTCGGGATGCTGTTCGCGCAGCGCGGTGACGAGTCCGACGAGGGCGCGGGCCACGGGGATCTCGTGGACGGCGTCCTCGGTGAGGCTGACGCGGATGGTGTCGCCGATGCCGTCGGAAAGGAGCGAGCCGATGCCGATGGCGCTCTTGAT
>CAYSZN010000278.1:0-5673 GCA_964435425.1 uncultured Akkermansia sp.
AACCCTTCTTCAGCACCGCCCGGATGCCGTTCACGTTCCAACTGATCAGTTTCATCGCCATGGTCGCGGAGGCACGGACGGCCTCCGAGGGAGGAGAGGATTCCACCCGGCCGCGGGGGCGCGCAAGGCTTTTGTCGCCGGCGGTGTCCGGGCCCCGGCTACAGGGCGAGGAAATTTCTCAGGATCGTCTTCCCCGAGGTCGTGAGGATCGATTCGGGATGGAACTGCACCCCATGCACCGGATGCTCGCGGTGGCGCAGGCCCATGATCTCGCCCTCGGCCGTCTCTGCCGTGATCTCGAGGCAGGCGGGCAGCGTGTCGCGCTTGACGATCAGGGAATGGTAGCGCGTCGCCTCGAAGGGCGAATCGAGCCCCGCGAAGAGATCCTCGCCGTTGTGGAGGATGGGCGAGGTCTTTCCGTGCATCAGCCGGTCCGCCCGCACCACGTCGCCGCCGTAGACCTCGCCCATGCACTGGTGGCCGAGGCAGACGCCGAAGATCGGAATCGTCGGCCCGAACTGGCGGATGACCTCGCAACTGATCCCCGCCTCCTTCGGCGTGCAGGGTCCGGGCGACACGCAGATGCGCTCCGGTGCCATCCCGCGGATCTCGTCGAGGGTGATCCGGTCGTTGCGATGCACCTCCATCTCCGCCCCCAGCTCGCCGAAGTACTGGACGAGGTTGTAGGTGAAGGAATCGTAGTTGTCGATGACGAGGAGCATGGAGATGGGGAATCTATGGCCCGGCGGGGAGGCGGTCAAACGGAAGGGTGGGCCGGTCCCAGCCGCCGGGAAATCTTCCCCGGCATTTCCGGGAGGGCTGCACTACCTTCCGCCATCGACCTGCGGCTCTACACCCCCGACTTCGCCGTCCTCGACGAAACCGAGGACTACCTCGTCGTGGACAAGCCGCCGCATCTCATGGTCCATCCCTCGGTGCCGGGCAATCCGCCGACCCTGCTCGACGGACTGGAGGCCCTCTGCGCCTATGAGCTGGCCTGCGGCGGCCAGCTTTCTCTCGTCAACCGGCTCGACCGCGAGACGAGCGGCATCGTCCTCGTCGCGAAGCACCGCGCCGCCGCCCGGACTCTCGGGAAGGCGATGGAGCGCCGGGAATTCCGCAAGTCCTACCTCGCCGTGGCGTGGGGCTGGCCGGAGGAGGACGAATTCCTCGTCGATGGGCCGCTCCTGAGAAAAGGCGACATCGAACCCTCCCCGGTCTGGGTGAGGCAGACGGTGCACCCCGACGGCAAACCCTCCCAGACCCGGTTCGAGGTGCTTCGGCGCTTCGAACGCGCCACGACGAACGGGGCGCACTTCGCCCTGCTGCGCTGCCATCCCCTGACCGGGCGGATGCACCAGATCCGCGTCCACGCGTCCCATGCCGGCCATCCCCTCGTCGGCGACAAGCTCTACGGACCCGACGAGCGCTGCTACCTCGGCTTCATCGAGACGGGCTGGACTCCGGAGCTGGAGCGTATCCTCCTCCTCGACCGCCAGGCGCTCCACGCCGCCGATCTGGGATGGGGCGGGCACGAATGGTGCTGCGGTCTGCCCGCCGACCTGTCGGCATTCTGCTTCGGGCAAGGGTCGAATTTATTGGGTGCAAACCTCGGGAGCCTGATTTAAATTCCCGCCCTTCCGGGCCGGACACCCCTTTTCCGCCCCTCCCACGACCATGAACATCACCGTCGAACGCCTCCCCGAGTGCAAAGCCCGCCTTTCCGCCGAAATCCCGGCCGAAACGGTTTCCAAGACCCGTCGGGAGATCGTCTCCACGTACGCCCGGCAGGCGAAAGTGCCCGGCTTCCGCCCCGGCAAGATCCCCGCCGCCGTCGTCGAGAAGCGCTTCGCCGACTCCATCGAAGGCGAGCTCAAGGACCGCCTCGCCCGCTCCGCCTACGCGGAGGCCCGCACGAAGCAATCGCTCGCCATTCTCGGCATCTCGCAGGTCGAGCGCGAGCAGTTCGAGGGCGACGGCTCCTATCTCCTCGCCGTCGAGGTGGTGACCGAGCCCGAAGTGGCCCTGCCGGAATACAAGGGCATCCCCGTCGAAGTGGCGAAGATGGAGGTCACCGACGAAATGGTCGCCGAATACCTGGAGAACACCCGCAAGCAGCATGCTCAGCCCGTCGACGTCGACCGTGCCGCCGCTCCCGGCGACCTTGCCGTGGTGGCCTACACCGCCACTCTGGACGGCGAAGCGCTCGCCGAGAAGCTGGACAAGGAGGTCGGACCGCTCGCCAGCGGCGAGAACCACTGGATCGAGCTGCCCGAGGAGGGCCAGGAAGCCCGCGAGTTCATTCCCGGCCTCGCCGCCGCCGTCCTCGGCCTGAAGGCAGGCGAGAGCAGGACCTTCGACACCACCTTTGCCGAGGACTTCCCCGTCGAGGCCGTCGCGGGCAAGTCGGTCTCCTATGAGGTCGCCGTCGCCCAGGTGAAGGAGCGGGACCTGCCGGCCCTCGACGACGCCTTCGCCGCGACCCTGGGACTGGAATCGCTCGAGGAGCTCAAGAAGCGGATCCACGCCCAGTTCGAGCAGCAGCGCGAGCGGATGCGCGTCCAGATCATCGACAACCAGATCCTCGCCCGCCTCACCCAGGATGCGTCCTTCGACCTGCCCCAGCACATCGTCTTCAACGAGACCCAGCGCCAGGTGAACCAGATGGTCTCCCGCGGCTACGAGCAGGGCATGTCCGAGGACGACATCACCCAGAACCAGGACGATCTGATCAAGAGCGCCGAGGAGCAGGCCAAGAACAACGTGAAGTCCATGTTCCTCCTCGACCAGATCGCGGAGAAGGAGGGCATCACCGTGAGCGACGACGAGCTCAGCCGCCACATCGCCATGCTCGCCTATCGCCAGGGGCGTCCGATCAAGAAGGTGGCCCGCGAGATCCGCGACCGCAACGCCTTCGGCGAGCTGCGCCACGACATCCGCATCTCCAAGACCATCGCCCTCCTCCGCGAGCAGGCCGTGGTCACCGAAGTCGATCCCCCGAAGGAGGAGGCGTAAGCTCTCCCGCCCTCCGAACGACCATTTCCCCGCAACCACCCCATCCGCCATGCACAATCTCGACTCCGTCCAGGAACTTTCCCCTCTGCTCCCGCCGCATCTCCAGCAGCGCATCGTCGATCCGATGCGGAACGTCAGCGTGATCGAGAAGGAGGGGAACACGATGATCCAGTTCGACCTGCTGTCCCGCCTGATGAAGGACCGCATCATCTTCATCGGCGAGCAGGTCAGCGATCCGCTGGCGAACTACGTCATCGCCCAGATGCTCTACCTGCAGATGCAGGACCCCAACAAGGACATCAACGTCTACATCAACAGCCCCGGCGGCTCCGTCACCGCCGGGCTCGCCATCTACGACACCATGCAGTTCGTCACCTGCGACGTGAACACCTACTGCATGGGCATGGCCGCGAGCATGGGCGCGGTGCTCCTCACCGCCGGGACGAAGGGCAAGCGCTACTCCCTGCCGAACGCGCACATCATGATCCACCAGGTCTCCGGCGGTGCCCAGGGCACCGCCTCCGACGTGGAGCGCACCGTCGAGTTCATGTATTCGCTGAAGAAGCGGCTCAACCACATCCTCGCCTTCCACACCGGCAAGACGGTCGAGGAGATCGAGCGCGACTCGGACCGCGACAACTACATGCCCGCCGCCGTCGCCGCCGAATACGGCCTGATCGACAAGGTGCTCGAGAAGAAGGCTGAGGAGAAGAAGGGGTGATTCACTCCTACTCTTTACTCTTACTCCTTACTCATTCGTTCTCGCCCGCTCGGCTTCGAGTAAGAGCAAGGAGTAAAGAGTAGGAGTAAGAGGCAAGGACACATCCCGCGATTGTGCGGTCTTTTCGGTCGCCAGAGGGGAAAAGTTGCGTTCATATTCCGGGCGCATGACCACCCCTGCCCAACCTGCCCACGCTCCTCAACGCGGTGCCATCTCCGCTTTGATCGCCGCCTTCCTCGGATGGATGTTCGACGGCTTCGAGATGGGGCTCTTCCCTCTCATCGGACGCCCCGCCCTGCAGGACCTCCTCCCCGACGCCACCGACGCCGCGAGGGGCCAGTGGTTCACCATCATCATCGCCGTCTTCCTCGTCGGTGCGGCCACGGGCGGCGTTCTCTTCGGCTGGCTCGGGGACAAGCTCGGACGGGTCAAGGCGATGACCCTCGCCATCCTCACCTTCGCCCTTTTCGCCGGCCTCTGCGGTTTCGTCACCGAGGCCTGGCACTTCGCGGCGCTGCGCTTCGTCGCCTCGCTCGGCATGGGCGGCGAATGGGCGCTGGGCGTGGCCCTCGTCAACGAGATCTGGGGATCGAAGAACCGCGCCTGGGTCGCCGGCATGATCGGGGCGGCGGCGAACGTGGGTTTCCTCCTCACCGGCCTGCTCAGCCTCTACATCAACAACGCCGGCCTCGGGACCGTGGCGGGCTGGATGCAGGCCATCGGCTTCAGCGAGGGGACCTCTGACCACCTCCTCCACAACCGCGGCTGGCGCTTCCTCGCGATCAGCGGGGCCTTCCCGGCGGCCATCATCTTCTTCATCCGTCTCTTCGTCCCCGAATCGCACAAGTGGGAGGAGGAAAAACGCTCTGGCGCGACCTCGCACTGGGCAACGAAGGACCTCCTCGGCGTCCTCGTCGCCGCCCTCGTCGCTCTCGGGGTCATCGCCCTCTGGTCGCCCGCCGTCTTCGCCAAGGTCGGCAACGCCGTCGCCCTGCCCGCGACGGTCCTCGGCCTCGCCGTCGTCCTCTGGGGCTACCTCCTCCCGGTGCGCCGCTACCTCGGACGCGCCTTCGCCAGCGGACAGGTCGATGCGCAGGCGCGCTCCGCAGTGATGCGAAACCTCCTCGTGGGGGCGGGCCTCGCCGCCGTCGCCCTGATGGGCACCTGGGGTTCGGTGCAGCAGGCCGCGCGATGGTCCTCCTTCCTCTCCCCCGAGGGAGCGCAGTCGAACGTGATCGAATACGTCGTCATCTTCACCGCCCTCGGCGCCATCCTCATCGCCCTGCTCACCCCGCTCGTGGCCGACCTCCTCGGGCGGCGGCTCACCTACATCCTCCTCTGCCTCGTCGCCCTCGGCTCGGCCCTCCTCTTCTTCCAGACGAACGGCTCCTACACGAGCGAGGGCATCCCCACCTCCCTGCTCCTGACCGCCTTCCTCCTCGGCGGGCTCACCGCGTCCTTCTACGGCTTCTTCCCGCTCTACTTCCCGGAGCTGTTCCCCACCAGCGTGCGGGCCACGGGACAGGGCTTCTGCTTCAATTTCGGACGCATCATCGCAGCGATCGGCTCGCTCCAGTTCGTGAACCTGATGGGGCTCTTCGGATCCGGCAAGGTCGCGGTCCTGGAAGGGGAGGCGAGGCGCCTCGCGCAGTTGCAGGTGGAGGCGAACGCCTTCTCCGTGCTCTCCTGCATCTACCTCGTCGGCATCCTCGTGATCTGGTTCGCGCCGGAGACGAAGGGCCACACGCTGAAGTGACGACGGGTCCGGCTTCGCGGGATCCATTCTTGCGAAAGTTCCGGTTCGGAGTCCACGTAGATTCGTCGGGAAGAAAAGGACTTCCCGATTCCATGCATCCGACCTCCGGCACTTTCTTCCGACTGCGGCGCTCCGCCGTGTCCGTCGCCATGCTCGCGCTTCTCGCGATGCTCCCGGCGTT
>CAYSZN010000279.1:0-5661 GCA_964435425.1 uncultured Akkermansia sp.
GGGGCGAGATCCTCGGACTCTCCGGACTCGTCGGCGCGGGACGCACCGAGACCCTCCGCGCGATTTTCGGGGCCGACCGGCGCGATTCGGGTGAGATCACCCTCGGCGACCCGCCCCGGCCCGTCTCCATCCGCCAACCCCGCGACGCCGTGCGCGCCGGCATCGGGCTCGTGCCCGAGGACCGCAAGCAGGACGGCCTGCTCCTGCCCTTCGGCACGAGGGTGAACACCTCCCTCGCCAGCCTGCGCGGCACCCTCGTCGGCAAGGCCGAAAGGCAGCAGAGCGAAACGCTCAGGACGCGTCTCGACCTGCGCTGCCAGGACATCGACCAAGCCGCCGAACGGCTCAGCGGAGGCAACCAGCAAAAAATCGTGCTGGCCCGCTGGCTGCTGCGCGACGCCGACGTGCTCCTGCTCGACGAACCCACCCGCGGCGTCGATGCCGCGGCGAAAGAGACCATCTACCAGCTGCTGCGCGAACTCGCCGCCCAAGGCAAAGCCCTCGTCGTCGTGTCGAGCGAACTGCCCGAGCTGATGGCTCTCTGCGACCGCATCGCCGTGATGTCAGCGGGCCGCATCGTCGAGACCTTCGACTCCGGCGGCTGGACTGCGGAGACCCTCACCGAAGCCGCCTTCCGCGGCCACCTCGCCAGCCCCGCCACCCACGCCGCATGACCCTCCCGATCCGAAAAGGCCTCGAGTCCCTCGCGCTGCTGCTGATCCTCGCGGCGCTGGTCGCGCTGTTCGGTCTCCTCAGCGACCGTTTCCTCGCCGCCTCCACCTTCGCCAACATCGCCAACCGCATCCCCACCCTCGCCATCCTCGCCACGGGCATGACCCTCGTGCTCGTCGTCGGCGGCATCGACCTCAGCGTGGGTTCCGTGCTCGCGCTCGCGGGAGCCGCCTTCGGCCTCGTCTTCATGGATTGGCAATGGCCCCTGCCGCCCGCCCTTCTCGCCGCTGTCGCGGTCGGCCTGCTCGCCGGGCTGGTCAACGGCGGCGTCACCGTCGGCTTCCGCGTGCCCTCCTTCATCGTCACCCTCGGCATGCTGGAGATGGCGCGGGGCTCGGCCTACCTGCTGACCGGGTCCCAGACCAAATACCTCGACGGCAGGCTTGAAGGCTTCGTCACTCCCCTCGGCGGCCTCATGGTCACCCCCGCCTTCCTCGTCGCCGTGGCTGTCGTCGTCCTCGCCCACCTCATGCTGACCCGCTCCGTGTTCGGCAGGAAGATGATCGCCACCGGCACCAACGAATCCGCCACCCGCCTCGCCGGCATCGACCCTAGGCCCGTCAAGCTCATCGTCTTCGCCATGGCCGGCGCCCTCGCCGGGCTGGCCGCCCTCTGCCACCTCGCCCGGCTCGGAGCCTCCGACCCCAACGCCGGAGGCGGCATGGAACTCGCCGCCATCGCCGCGGCCGTGATCGGCGGCACCAGCCTCAACGGCGGGCGCGGCTCCGTGCTCCGCACCTTCCTCGGCGTGCTCATCATCGCCACCCTCGAAACCGGCCTCGCCCAGATCGGCGCGTCCGAGCCAGTGAAACGCCTCGTCACCGGTTCCGTCATCGTGCTGGCGGTGATCGTCGATCAGCTCCGGGAACGCCGGGCTGGGTGAAATGGTAGTTTTATCAGACACATCCGACCTGTCAGACGAATCCGACCTGTCCGACCAACCCAACCCTCTTGCCCATGACACCCAACCCTGTCCGCTCCCTGTTGGTTTGCCTGCTGCTACTCTTTGCCGCTCCCTCGTTGGCCGGGGAAAAGCCTCGCATCATCTTCGACACCGACATCACCGGCGATGTGGACGACGTGCTCGCCCTCGCCATGTGCCACACCCTCGCGGATCGCGGCCAATGCGAGCTGCTCGCCGTCACCGTCTCCAAAGTCCATCCCCTCACCGCCGCCTTCGTTGATGCGACGAACCGCTTCTACGGACGGCCCGGCACCCCCATCGGCACGACGCACGACCCGCTCGCCCAGAAGCGCGACAGCCGCTACCTCAAGCTGATCGAAAACGGCGACTACCCCCACGAGGTCGCATCCAACGACGACGTCCCCGAGGCCGTCGCCCTGCTCCGGCAGACCCTCGCCGCCCAGCCCGACCGCAGCGTCTCCATCGTCAGCGTCGGCATCGCCTCCAATCTGGCCAACCTCCTCCTCTCCGGTGCCGACGACCATTCGCCGCTCTCCGGCATCGAGCTCGTGAAACAGAAAGTCGCGCTGCTCTCCATCATGGCCGGGGCCTTCGAGAAAACCCACGACACCAACTACCACCTCGAGGCCAACGTCATCAACGGCATCCCCGCCATGCAGACCGTCGCCCGCGACTGGCCCGACGAAGTCCCCGTCGTCTGGAGCGGCTACGAGATCGGCATCCGCCTGCCCTATCCCCGCGAGAGCATCGCCCGCGACTTCGAATACCTGAAGCCCCACCTCGTCAAGGAATCCTACCTGCTCCACAGCGGCCACGACCACGACCGCCCCAGTTGGGATCAGAGCAGCGTGCTCCATGCCGTCTTTCCCGACCGCGGCTACTTCGACCTCTCCCCTCCGGGCCGCGTCCACGTCGCCGACGACGGCTTCACCCAATTCCTCCCCGCAAGGAAACCGGGCGACTCCAGGCGCGACCGCCACCTCGTCATGTCGCCCGCCCAAGCCGCCCGCGCCATGGAAGCCATCGTCCACGCCGTCGTCCAGCCGCCACGCCGATAAATCCGAAGCTCTCCCACCTTTTACTTTTTACCTTTTACAGCGGCGAAGCCGCCTCGCCAATGCTCCCCCGCATCCTTCCCCTCCTCCTGCTGTCCGGCGCGCTGTCGCACGCCGCCCCGCTGCCCATCCTCTTCGACACCGACATGGGCAACGACGTGGACGACGTCCTCGCCCTCGGCCTGATCCACAATCTCCAGACTAGAGGTCATTGCGAGCTGCTCGCCGTCACCCTCACCAAGGACCACCCCAAGGCCGCCGCCTTCACCCACGCCGTCAACACCTTCTACGGACGCCCCGGCATTCCCATCGGCATCGTCCGCGACCGTCCGGAGCCCAGCGAAGGCCGTTTTCTGAAAATGGTCGATGAACCCGGCAAATATCCCCACGACCCCAACATCGCGGAGACCGCCCCCGAAGCCATATCCCTCATCCGCCAGCTCCTCGCCGCCAGGGAAGACCGCTCCGTCGCCATCGTCCAGGTCGGCTTTTTCACCAACCTCGCCCGCCTGCTGGATTCCCCCGGCGACGAGCACTCCCCGCTCACCGGACGCGAGCTGGCGGCACAGAAAGTCAAGGTCCTCAGTCTCATGGGTGGGGCCTTCCGGAGCAACGAAGGCGACAACCATTTCATCGAATACAACGTCAAGTTCGACATCCCCGCCGCGCAAAAGCTCGCCCGCGAGTGGCCCACCCCCATGATCTGGAGCGGCCACGAAATCGGACGCACCGCCCGCTACCCCCACCGGAGCATCGAGCAGGACTACGACTACGTGCCCCATCATCCGCTCAAAGACGCCTACTATCTTTTCCAGCCGCCACCCCACGACCGGGCCAACTACGACCTCACCTCCGTGCTCGCCGCCGTCTTTCCCGACCGCGGCTACTTCGACCTCTCCCCGCGGGGCCGCGTCGAGATCGACGACGACGGTTTCACCCGCTTCCTCCCCGGCAAAGACGACAGCGGTCTCAGCCAATACCTCATCATGGACGAACGCCAGGCCGCCCGCGTCAGCGAAGCCTGCGTCCACCTTTCCGTCACCCCACCCCAACGCAAACCCTGACCCCCAGCCCACCTCATGATCGCACGCATCACGTCCCTCCTGCTTCTCGGCACCACCCTCGCCTTTGCCGAACCCGTCCCCATCCTCTTTGACACCGACATCGGCAACGACGTGGACGACGCCCTCGCCCTCGGCATGATCCACAGCCTCGAGACACGCGGCGCCTGCCGGCTCCTCGCCGTCACCATCACCAAGGACAACCCCAAGGCCGCCGCCTTCACCGACGTCATCAACACCTTCTATGGACGCCCCGACATCCCCATCGGCATCGTCAAAGGCGGCGTGACTCCCGCGGACGGGCGTTTCAACATCCTCGCCGACGATCCCGGCAAATACCCCCACGACCTGCGCAGCGGCCAGGAGATCCCCGACGCCCTCCCTCTGCTCCGCAAAACCCTCGCCGCCCAGCCCGACCAATCCGTCGTCCTCATCCAGGTCGGCTTCTTCACCAACTTCGTCCGGCTCCTCGACACCCCCGCCGACGAGCACTCGCCCCTGACCGGCAAGGAACTGGTCAAGCAGAAGGTCAAAGCCCTCAGCCTCATGGCCGGAGCCTTCCAGACCATCCACCACAACAACCGCTACAGCGAATACAACGTCCGCGAGGACATCCCCTCCGCCCAAAAGCTCGCCAAGGAATGGCCCACCCCCATGATCTGGAGCGGCTTTGAAATCGGCATCGCCGCCGCCTATCCCCACCAGAGCATCGAGCGGGACTACGCCTACGTGCCCAATCACCCGCTCAAGGACGCCTACTACCTCTACAACCCGCCCCCGCACGACAGACCCACCTGGGACCTCACCTCCGTGCTCGCCGCCGTCTATCCGGATCGCGGCTACTTCAGCCTCTCCCCCAAGGGACGTGTCGAGGTCGATGACGACGGCTTCACCCGCTTCTTCCCCAGCAAGGACGACAAGGGGCTCAGCCAGTTCCTCATCATGGACGCCCTGCAGACCGAGCGCGTCCGCGAAGCCTGCGTGCAGCTCTCCAGCGAGCCGCCCGCGCCCGTCCGTCCATGAGCCAGCCCGCTCCCCGCATCGTCGTGGCCGGTTCGCTCAACGTGGACTGGATCGCCCAAGTGCCGCGCCTGCCCCGTCCCGGCGAGACCATCCCGTCCACCGGGCTGATCCAGCGTTTCGGCGGCAAAGGAGCCAATCAGGCCATCGCCGCCGCCCGCCAGGGAGTCGCCACGGCCATGATCGGCTGCGTCGGAGACGATGCCGCCGGGCTCGACTATCGCCGACACTTGCAGCGCGAGCACATCGACGACAGCGGAGTGCTGACCCTCGACGGCACCTTCACCGGCTCCGCCATGATCGCCGTCGATGACGACGCGGAAAACACGATCATCGTCAACGCCGGGGCCAACTCCCGGCTCACCCCGCGGCACCTGTGCGAGCAGCAAGCCCTCGTCGCCGGAGCCGGCGTCCTGCTCCTGCAATGGGAGATCCCCGCCGACACCGTGCTCGAGGCCCTCCATCTCGCCGGGCGGCACCGCGTCCCCGTCGTCATGAATCCCTCGCCCCTGCACGGCGATTTCCCTTGGGGGCGGCACCCCGTCCACACCCTCATCGTCAACGCCGGCGAAGCCGACGCCATCTTCGGCGCCGACATCGCCGCAGACGAGGACAAGCTCCAGTCAGTCCTCCCCGACTACGGACTCGGCCACCTCGTCGTCACCCGGGGTTCCCGCCCGACCACAGGCCTGCGGATCGGCCACCCGCCCATCGAAGTCCCCGCCCTGAAAGTCCGGCCCATCGACACCGTCGGAGCCGGCGACGCCTTCGCCGGAGCCTATGCCGCCTGCCTCGCTCGCGGCATGGACTTCGCCGCGATCCTGCGCTACGCCAACATCGCCGGAGCCCTCGCCACCCAGGAACGCGG
>CAYSZN010000280.1:0-5657 GCA_964435425.1 uncultured Akkermansia sp.
ATCATGGCCCAGGCCGTGACCTTCCACGGAGGATGGATCCTCGTCTACACCTCCGTCATCATGATGGTGCTCCGCTTCTTCGCCGGCCCCATCGTCCACAAGCTCTCCCCGCTCGGCCTCCTCATCCTCAGCGCCGTTCTCGCCATCGCCGGTCTCTTCGCTCTCTCCGGCGCCAAGGGAGTGGCGGTCATCTTCGTCGCGGCCACGCTCTACGCCCTCGGCAAGACCTTCTTCTGGCCGACCATGCTCGGGATCGTCTCCGAGCAGACTCCGAAGGGAGGCGCCCTGACCTTGAACGCCATCTCCGGAATCGGGATGCTGGCGGTTGGTCTGCTCGGATTCCCCTACATCGGTGCCCTGCAGTCCGACAAGGCGATCGA
This sequence comes from uncultured Akkermansia sp., assembly GCA_964435425.1. Lineage (GTDB taxonomy): Bacteria > Verrucomicrobiota > Verrucomicrobiia > Verrucomicrobiales > DEV007 > Arctic95D-9. Next base: position 381 of record CAYSZN010000280.1, read on the forward strand.
GTCGGTCGCCACCGCTGCGGAGGCGGCGAAGGTCCCCGGCCTGGTCCAGGACGGCTCCCTTGCCGAAGGCGTTCTCGAGAAGAAGAGCATCTACGAGATCATCCACTACAACACCTTGAACCATACCGCACTCGACGAGCTGGTCCAAGGAGCCCCCGAAGGGGAGCGGGCGGCCATCTCCGAAGCGCTCGACAAGGCCCAGGCTGGCAGCGCCCAGAAGGCGCTGGCGAGCATGACGATCTTCCCCGCCTTCATGCTGGTGTGCTACCTGCTGCTCTTCTTCTACTACAAGTCGAGGGGTGGATACAAAGCCCAGAACCTCGGCGGGCACTGAGCGGTCCGTGGCGGATCCATTCCGTGAAAAGGGGAGGCGAAAGTCTCCCCTTTCTTGTTCCATCACTTCCCATGCGCATCCACACCTACGCCAAGTGCGACACCTGCCGGAAGGCCGTGAAATGGCTGAAGGCCCGAGGTCTCGGTTTCGAGGAGATCCCCATTCGCGAGCAGCCGCCGTCGCAGGCGGAGCTACGCCGGATGCTCTCCATCTACCGGGGCGAGCTCAAGAGGCTCTTCAACACTTCCGGCGGCGACTACCGGGAGCTGAAGCTCGGAGAAAAGCTGCCGTCGATGTCCGAAGACGAGGCCATCGCCCTGCTCGCCTCGAACGGGAACCTCGTGAAGCGGCCCTTCCTGCTGACCGACCGAGGCGGGCTGGTCGGATTCAAGGAGGCGGAGTGGGAGGCCTTCTTCGGGTGATGGGTGGAAGGGCATGTGGCCGCGTCCATTGGGCGCGGGAGAGGCATCGTCGGAACCCTCGCAGGTTCCGGCTACCCCGGTAAACGGTAGCGGGGAAGAGGCGGCTCTTCCGCCGGATGGTCGGCTCCCTCCTATGGCGGTCCGATGTGGATCTCGATCTCGAATCCGCATTCCGACGCGAGTTGCGACAATCGGGGCGGAATCCGCAGGGGAAGGGTTTCGTTGGTCTCGACGGACAGATGGAACGTGAAATCCGAGCTGCCTTCGCGGAGAGGCGCCAATCGCACCCGGTTCTTCTCGATCTGGTCGCAAAGAGAATGGATTTGGCAAGACCAGCTCCCGGCAAGGTCGAAATCCAGCTCCAGCACCCAAAGGCCAAGATCCGCGCGAACCAGCTCAAACGCCGGACCGGCGGCCTCGTCCTTCCGAATGCAGCGCATCAGCGCGTTGGTGATCGATGCTGACGGCGAGGTCATCTTGGTTGGACGGTCAGGGTTGCCGAGACGGTAGGGACGCACCGCCGGGGCGTCCTCTGCGGAAGCACGGACCATCCGATGCGGACGCTACCGTGAGAATCTGTTCGCCATTCGTTGTTCCGCTGGAAACCTGCCATCGTTCTCCAATAGGGAACCCCCCGACTGACGATCAAGGTTCGGCCGATCCAGCAGTTTACCGTCCATCGGGGGAGAGGTCTACGATGGCTTGGCTTGCCGCGAGGCAAGGGTAGGGCCGTGCGGCTCGCACGGCCAATCGGGCGTCCAAACGACGTTCGTTCCCCGAGCGAGCCGCTCGGGGCTACCTTTGAGTTCCGAGACGGTGAATGGGAGGGGTGAGGTGGTCAAACGGGTCAGGCACCGGCGGCGAGGATATGGGAGGGGCGGTCGGAGCAGGCCGAGGTCGGGCTGTCCAGCGATGCCACTGCTCCATGATCCAATCCTTCCAGGTCGGGGTATGGCAGATGATCATGCCGGAAACGGCAGTATCGATGGCCTCCATTCGGGCGACGTCTGCCGAGGCCCAAAGGAGGCCCCTCCTCGGGTAGTAGAGCGCGATTTCACCAGTTTCGAGGTTGACTCCGAGCCGCCGCAGTGGCTCGAGCACACCGACCGTTTCCGCCGATAGGTCCATGTCCCGGAACGCACTGGGAGGGACGCGGAACCAGCCTTCCTCTCGGAATCGCTCCTCGTTCAGAGGTGCGATGTCGAAGACAACGGTCCGACCGGATTCCAGATCGGGTTTGGCGAGATGGAGCCCTCCGAGGTATCGCAAGAGGTCCAGAACAGGAATCTGCCTGAGCCGGAGGGTGGTCGGTGCCGTCGGCGAAACGGCCTCTTCGATTCGGAAGGCGACTGGCTCGATGTGGGGAAGCTCGTCGGCGATCGTTCGCTCCAACTGGGCGAGGCATTCCGAGAAAGGCAGGTTTTCAAAGGTGACCTCGTCTAGGACCGTCCTTCTCAGATCCCATCGGAGCCTGCCGATCTCGTCGAGCGTTTCGGGGTGCGCTGCGTTCCGCAACTCCGGCCATGTGACGATCTTCGCATCGAGCCACGTCTGCCGTTGCGTCTGGAGATAGGCGACGACCGTCGCGATCCACGCAACGATTGCCGCGAAGACGAGCGCTTTCCTCCGGGATCGGCCGATCATGCCCGATCATAGGCGGCATGGGACAGGGAGGGCAAGGCGAAGCGTCGCGAACATGCCGTCCCTACGGCTTCCCGAGATGCTTCTCCAGAAACTCGAAGCTCCCCACGCCGTGGATCGAGTGGCCGCCGTGGAAGAACTCGATCCCGGTGCGGTCGGCGAGACCGAAGCGGGCGTAGAGATGGCGCACCTTCGCATACTCGTGCGCGACCCAGGCGTCGGTGGAGACGAGGTCGTGGTGGCCGCGCTCGACGAAGAAGGGACGGGGAAAGATCATCGCCGCCATCTCGGAGTAGTCGTAGGTCTGGCCGAGGTTCCAGTAGGGCATCTCCCACTCGATGCTCTTCATGAAGCTGCCGGGAAAATCCGGATCGGCCACCTTCCGCGTCCATTGGTTGAAGTCGCCGGAGCAGATCGAGAGGCAGTAGCCGGGGATCACGGTGGGGACGCGCACGGCCGTCTCGCCGCCGTAGCTCAGTCCGTAGAAGGCGATGCGCTGCGGATCGACCTCGGGCAGAGTCGCGAGCCAGTCGAGCCATTGCCGGTGCGAGGCGACGATGAAGGTGAAGAGGGTGCCGCCGACGAGGTTCGCCTTGCGGTCGAGCCAGCGGTAGCGGTCCTCGTGCCGGTAGAGGTTGTGCGGGGCGAGGGTGATGTAGCCGCGTTCGGCGAGGTGGGCGGCGAAGTCGCTGTAGGCGGGCTTGCCTGCGTCGATGCAGTCGCGGGGGACGCCGTTGCGGCCGTGCTGGCAGACGACGACGGGACGGCGCTCGCCGGGCTTGATGTCCTTCGGCAGCAGCAGCACGCCCCAAGCCTCGAAGCCGGAATAGACGTCGAGGCCGACCTCCCACATGGTCCAGGCGTCGGTCTCCTTCAGCTTGCGCGTGCGAGGGTTCGCGGGCAGCCGATCCTCGTCGAAGGTGCCGAGGGTCTCCTCCTCGAAGCGCGTCCGCCACTCCTCGCCGCGGGCGACGAAGTTCGCCGGATCGAGCGTGGCATGCTCCTTCTCCGTCGACCATTTGCCCGGGCGCAGCCCCGGTTCGGTGGCGAAGAGGAAGGTCTCCTCCCGCACGCGGTCGGAGGCGTCGACGAGGCTTTGCACATGGCTCTGGAGACCGAGGAAGATCCGGCGATGCCGCGCCGCGGGATCGAATCCCTCGCGTCCGTCGACGACGAGGGCGAGGGGAGGGACACGGTCGATCTCCGGCTCGTGTCCCATGGCTTGGAGGAAACCCGCGACCGAAGGGTAGTCGCCGCGGGCGCCGTCGTGGGCCTCGGTCAGGAAGAAGGAGGGCGGTGCGGCGAAGGCGTTCATCGCCTTCTCGATCCGCTTCCATTCGCGCTCCACCTCGGCGAAGGGCGGGGTGGAGAGATCGCCCTTCTGGTCGCTCACCTCGGGAAAGGCGGTGTGCTCGACGAGGAGGACGCGCGGAGCGATCAGGGCGGCGACGGAGGCGTCGCCGTGTCCGGGCAGCAGGCCGAAGAGATTGCGGTGGATGGGCTCGGCCCAGGACGCGTCGCGCGGGGCGAAGGCGCCGCTGACGAAGGCGTGGTCGATGCGCGGATCGAGGGCCGCGGCGTAGAGGGCGGCGCGGCCTCCCTCGCCATGGCCCGCCACCGTGGTGTCGGTGCCGGGAAAGGCCAGATCGAACCAGTCGATCGCGGCGAGGATCGTCTGCACATCGTAGCCGAGGGGATGGCGGCCCATCTGGAAGGCCTGCCGGTAGATCCATTCGCGGTGGCTCTGCTTCGTCTTCAGGATGGCCTCGTCGTTCCCTGACAAACCACCAAAGGGTTTCCGGTCGAGCGGGGCGGGGAGGAGGATGCGGAAGCCCGCCATCGCGAAGCGCAGGGCGATGCGCTGCTTCGGCTCGAGGCGGGGAGTCAGGCCGAGGAGATCCTCGGGCGTCTCGTCGGCGTCGGGCATCAGGACCATCAGGGGAGGCGTGGCGAGCTGTCCCTCTTCTTGAACCGGGTTCACGTAGAGCCCCTCGGCGGTGTATCCCGGCAGCACATTCCAGCGCACCTGATGGACACGGAATTCCGGCCCTTCCGCGACGAGCGTATGACCGGGTTCACCGTCGTAGGAGACAGGGTTGTCCGCGACGAACTCGAGCGCCGGGGCGGAGCGTTCGTCGACGACGCCGAGCCTCCTCGCGAGGGCGGCGCGCGAGTCCGCGACGAAGGCCTTCCGGGCTTCCTCGTCGAGGGGGAAGGCGGACGTCTTCGCTGCCGTTTCCGCGATCTTCCGGTCGATGAAGGCGTGGGCACCGTCCATGATCCGGACGGAGGGATCCTCCTCGGTCCAGTCGAGCGGCGCGGTGCCGGGGAGCGTGGCAGGCTCCTGGCAGAACGCCCGGCAGAGAGTCGTGGCGCAGAGGGCGGAGAGGAGAAACGGTCGGTTCATGGAGCTTTGTCGCGCTTCAGGTCGAGGCGGTTGATGCGGGTGCTCATGTCGCCGGTGGCGCGGACCACGACGACGATGCCCGGGTCGGGTTCGCCCCCCTCGACATGGCGGGTGATGGTGTAGATGTCGACGAGATGGACGTCGAGATTCCTCAGTGAGACGTCGATGCCCTCGGGCAGGTCGGCCTTGACGATGGCCTTCTGCACTTCCTCGTCGAGCTCGGCCTTGTAGTCGTTCAGATCGACGCGGAGCTGCGCCTCCAGCCCCTTCACGAGGAGACCCTCAAGCAGCCAGGCGGCGGCTCCGGTGAGCTTGTCGCGCGTCTCGACGGTCAGCTCGACTCCGCTGAATCCGAGGGTCTGCCTCTCGTAGTCGATCACGGGCCGGCCGCGCACCCAGATCGTGCCGGCGACGCCGCGGCCGAGGCGCGACTTGTCCGCCTCGAGGTCGAGCTTCAGGTTCAGGTAGCCGCC
>CAYSZN010000281.1:0-5656 GCA_964435425.1 uncultured Akkermansia sp.
TTCGCCGACATCCGCCATGGTCGCAAAAGGCCACAGCCAGGAGGAGAACCAGGTGTCCATCACGTCCTCGTCGCGGGTCCAGTTTTCGGCGTCCGCGGGAGGCTCGATGCCGACGTGGATGTCGCCGGCCTGGAAATCCGACATATCGAGCGACTCGGCGGCTTTCAACGCGTCGAGCTTGTCCTTGCGATACCACACGGGAATCTGGTGGCCCCACCAGAGCTGGCGGCTGATGCACCAGTCCTGGATGCCCTCCAGCCAGTGGGCGAAGGTCTTCTTCCAGCGCTCGGGGCGGAAATGGATGGCGTCGATGGCAACGGCCTCGGCGGCCTCGGCGACGCAGGGATACTTGAGGAACCACTGCATCGAGATGCGCGGCTCGATGGGCACGTCGGCGCGCTCGCTGTAGCCGACGTTGTTCTCGTAGTCCTCGACCTTCACGAGCTGGCCCATGGCCTCGAGCTTCTCCACCGCCTTGACGCGGGCCTCGAAGCGGTCCATGCCCTCGAAGTCGGGCCCGGCGAGGGCGTTGAGGGTGCCGTCGGGATTCAGCACATCGAGGATGGGCAGGTCGTGCTTCAGCCCAATCTCGAAGTCGGCCTTGTCGTGCGCGGGCGTGACCTTGAGCACGCCGGTGCCGAACTCCATGTCGATGTGGTCCGAGGCGACCACGGGGATCTCGGCCTCGGGGAAGGGACGGATCACCGATTTCCCGATGAGGTCGATGTAGCGCGGATCCTTCGGATGGACGGCCACGGCGGTGTCACCCATCAGGGTCTCGGGCCGCGTCGTCGCGATCTCGACCCAGCGCCCCTTCTCTCCGGCGACGCGGTAGCGCATGGTGTAGAGCTTCGACTTCTGCGCCTTCATGATGACCTCCTCGTCGCTCAGGGCGGTGAGCGATTTCGGGCACCAGTTCACCATGCGCTTGCCGCGGTAGATGAGCCCTTCGTTGAAGAGGTCGACGAAGACCTTCGAGACCCAGCGGCTGTAGGCCGCATCCATCGTGAAGCGCTCGCGCCCCCAGTCGCAGGAGCAGCCGAGGCGCTTCAGCTGCTGGATGATGATGCCGCCGTGCTCCTCCTTCCACTCCCACACTTTGTCGAGGAAGGCCTCGCGCCCGATGTCGCGGCGGGTCTTGCCCTCCTCCTTGCGCAGCTTCTGCTCCACCTTCGACTGCGTCGCGATGCCAGCGTGGTCGGTGCCCGGCAGCCAGAGCACGTCCTTGCCCTCCATGCGGGCGCGGCGGGCGAGGATGTCCTGGATCGTGTTGTTGAGGACATGGCCGAGGTGGAGGATGCCGGTGACGTTCGGCGGGGGGATGACGATGGAGTAGGCCGGCTTCGTGCCGCGCTCGTCGCCGCGGAAACAATCCGCTTCGAGCCAGCGGGAATACCACTGGGTCTCGACCTCGCCGGGTTGATATGCTTTGGAAATTTCTTCCGCCATGGGATGGGCCTCCGTTCGGGCGGAGGGGCGGAAACGATGGGTCGGCCCGGCCCTTTTGTAAAACGGAATCCCCGTTTCGCGATTGCGTTCGTTTCGGGATTGCTTAATAGTGCGGCGTCCTCCCCAGAGTCAGACCCGGCATTCCCGATTCCCCCATGACGCGCCTTCCTGCGAGACTCCCTGCTGCATACCGGCTTGTGGCGGCATGCCTTCTCCTCGCCGCCGCGCCCCCTCTCGACGCGAAGGACTGGGACATCTTCTCCCTCGGCGGACGCGAATACGTCTCGGACGAGAACGTGGCGAAGTTCTACGGCTTCGAGCGCTTCGCCAAGCAGGGACCCGACCGCATCTTCAAGCATCCCAGCCTGATCATGACCTGGAAGGTCGGCTCGGAGTCGATCTACGTGAACAACATCAAGTTCAACCTCAGCTTCCCCGTCGTCGAGAACGGGGGCATGGCGATGCTCTCCACCGTCGACCTCGCGAAGCTCGTCGATCCGGTGGTCCGACCGAGCTACATCCGCAAGCCCATCCTCTTCGACACCGTCGTGATCGACGCGGGCCACGGGGCGCACGACACCGGGGCGAAGGGTCCCTACGGACGGGAGAAGGACTACACGCTCGACACCGCCCTGCGCCTCGAGAAGGAGCTCCAGGCACGCGGCTTCAAAACCCTCATGACCCGCCGCGAGGACGTCTTCCTCACCCTCGGCCAGCGCGTCGAGATCGCGAACCGGCAGAAAAACGCCATCTTCATCAGCGTCCACTACAACTCCTCGGGAGCCAAGACCTCGAACGGCATCGAGACCTACGCCCTCGCGCCGCAGGGCACGCGCTCGACCAACGGAGGGAGCCCGTGGAACTCGTCCCTCACCGGAAACATCAGCGACGCGGAGAACATCGCCCTCGCCACTGCCGTCCACGCCCACGTCATCTCCGACATCAAGGCCGTCGACCGCGGCATTAAGCGGGCCCGCTTCAACGTGCTACGAGGGATCAACAAGCCGGGCATCCTCTTCGAAGGGGGCTTCGTGACGAACCCCGCCGAGGCGAAGCTGATCAACGACCCGGAGCACCGCCAGCGCCTCGCCGCCTCGATCGCGGAGGCCGTGGTCCGCTTCAAGACCGCCGTGGGCAAGCGCTGACTGGCCGCCTGCCATCCGGTGGCAGCCGGGGTGGGGCGAACCGTCCCGGTGAACCGCTGCGCCGGGAGAGCTGACACTCATGGGCACCGGCCCGACGACGACTCGGCAGGGACGCCTCGCCCCACCTGCTCCGCAATCGTCAGGCTCCCTTCGGGACTCCGTATCACACCACACCCTGGGCCAGCATGGCGTCGGCCACCTTGACGAACCCGGCGATATTGGCCCCGTGGAGGTAGTTGATGGAGCCATCGGGCTGCGTCCCATACTCGACGCAGGAATGGTGGATGTTCTGCATGATCGCATGCAGGCGGTTGTCCACATCGGCCCGGCTCCAGGGGAGGCGCAGGGCGTTCTGGCTCATCTCCAGGGCGCTGGTGGCGACGCCTCCCGCATTGGCCGCCTTTCCGGGACCGTAGAGAACGCCCGCGTCCTGGAAGACCTCCACGGCATCGAGGTCCGAGGGCATGTTCGCCCCCTCCGCGATGCAGACGCATCCGTTCCTCACCAGCTCCTTCGCCTCCCCGCCGTCGATCTCGTTCTGGGTTGCGCAGGGCAGGGCGATGTCGCAGGGAATGTCCCAGGGCTTCCGTCCCTCGTGGTAGGCGAGGCCGAAATGCCCGGCCAGCTCCACGATGCGGCCGTGGCGCTCGTTCTTGAGCTCCCTGCACCAGGCGAGCTGCTCGTCGCTCAGGCCGTCCGGGAAATGGACCGTCCCGGCGGAGTCGGAGAGCGAAATCACCTTCGCGCCCAGCTCGAGGCACTTCTCGGCGGCATACTGGGCCACGTTTCCGGAGCCCGAGATGGCGACCCTGCTGTTCTCGAAACCCAGCTTTTGGCGCTGTAGCATCTCCTGCGCGAAGTAGACGCAGCCGTAGCCGGTCGCCTCCGGGCGCATCAGGCTACCGCCGTAGGAGAGACCTTTGCCGGTGAACACGGAGGCCGACTCGTTCGCGATGCGCTTGTACTGGCCGTACATGAACCCGATCTCGCGGGCACCCACGCCGATGTCTCCGGCGGGCACATCCACATCCGCGCCCAGATGGCGGTAGAGCTCCGTCATGAACGACTGGCAGAAGCGCATGACCTCCGCCTCGCTGCGTCCCTTGGGATCGAAATCGGCGCCACCCTTTCCGCCTCCGATGGGCAGGGTGGTGAGGGAGTTCTTGAAGACCTGCTCGAAGGCGAGGAACTTCAGAATGCCCAGGTTCACGGAGGGATGGAAGCGCAGCCCTCCCTTGTACGGGCCGATCGCGCTATTCATCTGCACGCGGTATCCGCGGTTGACGTGGGTTTCGCCCGCATCGTCCACCCAGGGGACGCGGAAGAGAACGACGCGTTCGGGCTCGACGATCCGCTTCAGCAGGCCGTGTCTCGAATAGCGGGGATTCTTCTGGACGAACGTCCACAGGCTGCGCATGACCTCTTCCACCGCCTGGTGGAATTCCGGCTGCAGGGGATCCCGGCTTCGGATGTAGGCTAGAAACGAGTCAAGGTCTTGGAGTGGCTGGGTGGATACTGCGTTGGGCATAAAGGTATACGGAGCCGATACCCGGTCCTTGGAAAGGCCGGGACGGAGTGGCGCGGAACCGCCGTTCCCGTCGGGGGAACGGGAAGGGAACAAGGAAAGCGGGGGCTTCTTTGGCGTTGAGGTTCAGCGAGGCCGGTCGCTCCGTCAACCATTGGCCCTCCGCTTTTTTGGTGCCCGCTTGCGCCCTGGCACCTCCCGCAATGGCGGAGACTTGCGCTGGTCTCTGCGTTCGGGCAGACTCGCCGCCATGTCGATCCAGTCGCTGCTCCTGCCCTCCATCTGCCTTTTCCTCCTGCCCCTGCACGCCAGCGACCGGCCCGAGCGCCGGGAACCCTGCCAGATCGAAGGCTGGACCGTGAGGGTCGATGCCCGCCTCCTCGAAGGCGAAGGAGCGGAGGAGGGAGACGCGGCGCTGGCCCTCCTCCACATCCGTCTCGCCGACATCGCCGCGATCCTTCCTGCGGACAAGGTCGAGCGCCTCCGCCAAGTTCCGATCGTCCTCGACCACAACCACGGAGCCCTCACCTCGATGCAGTACCACCCCTCGGCCGACTGGCTGCGGAAGAACGGCTACTCCCCCGATCTCGCCAAGGCGGTCCACCTCCCCGTGGCGGCCCGCTTCCTCGATCCCCGCCACCAGCAGACCCAGCCCTGGTGCGTGCTCCACGAGCTCGCCCACGCCTACCACGACCAGGTTCTCGGCTTCGGGGAGGAGCGTATCAAACAGGCATGGGAGTCCTACGTCGCCTCGGGACACGGGCGCATGGTCCTGCATGTCTCGGGAACCTTCCGCCCCCACTACGCCCTGACCAACCAGAAGGAGTTCTTCGCCGAGATGACGGAGGCCTATTTCGGGACGAACGACTTCGTCCCCTTCGTCCACGGCCAGTTGAAGCACGAGGAGCCCGGGATCTTCGCGCTGCTTCGGGACATCTGGGGACCGTCGCCGCTGGAATAGCGGTGGCGGCGCATCGGGAAGGCCCGGCTCAGCTCCGCCTCACCCGCACCTTCTTCGGCTTCGAGAGGACGTCGTTCTTTCCGACCGCCCGGAAAGCGATCACGTTGAGGCCCGGCTTCACGCGCACCTTCGCATTCCACTTTGCCTTGCCTTTCGCCTTCTTCGCCTTGGTCTTGCCGACGCGGTACTCGACCCGCTTGATGCCCGCCTGCGACTTGGCGGTGCCGCGGATCCTGACCGAGGCCGCGGAGGTCTCGATCCGCTTCTTCCCCTTCACTGTGAGGTTGACGGGCAGCTTCTTGGGAAGCGTCGGGGGCTGGATCGTGATCGCCCGGACCAAGGGATTGCCGTTGATCGCGCCGATCAGAGTCGCCGCTCCGGTGGAGCGGTTGATCGAGTAGAGCCTGGCGACGATGGGGGCACCGGGATCACCGGGGACGCCGGCCGTCGCGGCGAAGAGCGTTGTCCCTCCGTAGATGTCGAGGCCGGAGCCGATGGCAAACGCGAGGCCGGTGTCTCCCACGAGCGTGTAGTTGCCGCCCGAGATGTTCGTCGAAGTGTGGAGGCTGTCGTTCG
>CAYSZN010000282.1:0-5656 GCA_964435425.1 uncultured Akkermansia sp.
GCCCTGTAATCAGACACCGAACCCCTCGGCTTAGAGGTTGTTGTCGGAGGGGGTTCCTCTGTCTGGGGCGGTTCGGTTACTGGAGTCATGGCGTCGGGCGACTGGGCCGCGGCGCCGGGCACGCAAACGAGGCCGGCCAGAGCGGCCAGAACAAGGGGGAGGATCAGCTTCATCGCATCATTCTACCCGATTCCGGGGGGCATGCTATTGTTGAGCCAAAAATTCACAGTCATCGCATAGGCTTGCGCTGGCGCAAGCCCGGGCCTGATGTGACGGCACTTGGAGAACGGGGGGCGGGCGCCGGTTGTCGCAGGCCATGACCTGGCAGAAGGCTCCTTCGTATTCGATGCGGACCTGGCGCACATGGGGGAGAATCGGCCCGTGGCGGGGGGCAAATTTGGAATTGGTTCCCTTTTCCTGCCCCCTTTTCCGTGGTGAGCAGGATGATTTTCATCGACCTCGGTCGGGTATCGGGGGACACGTAGAAGAACATGCCAACGTTCTCCGACAGCCCAAATGACGACCGGGCAACGAAGGAAGCTTGGCAGCTTCCGCTACGCTCCGGCCCTCCGCTCCGCGCTCACCGAGCGCGGCTTGGCGAGAATCGACGGAAAATGGCCGACAAAAAAGCCCGCTCCCCATCGGGAAGCAGGCCCTTTCGAAATCTTGCCGGGATTGCCGGAGAAGGTCAGCCCAGGTCCAGCCCAGCGGTGCTCCCGCTGAAAACTGAACACTGGCACACTGACAACCTCAATCCTTCGCCATCTCGGCGGCGGCCTCGATGCCGCGCTCGGCCATCGCGGCCTTGCGGCTGAGCTTCACGCGACCGCGCTCGTCGACGCCGATGCACTTCGCGTAGACCATGTCGCCGACCTTGACGACGTCCTCGACCTGGTTGACCCGGAAGTCGGCCAGCTCGGAGATGTGGACCATGCCATCCTTGCCCGGCAGCACCTCGACGAAGGCGCCGAAGTTCGTCGTGCTGACGACCTTGCCGTAGTAGGTGACACCGACCTCGATCTCCGCGGTGGTGCGGCGGACGAGCTGGATGGCGCGGTCGAGCGCCTCCTGGTGGGCGGCGTAGATGTTGACGGTGCCGTCGTCGTTGATGTTGATGTCGGCGCCGGTCTCGGCCTGGATGCCCTTGATGTTCTTGCCGCCGGGGCCGATGAGCTCGCCGATCTTCTGGGGGTCGATCTTGATCGACTCGATGCGGGGGGCCAGCGAGCTGAGGCTGCCGTGGGTCGAGATGACGCCATTCATCACCTCGAGCACCTTGAAGCGTCCGTTCGTCGCCTTGTCAACGCCCTCGAGGAGGATGTCGAGAGGAATGCCCGGGAGCTTGAGGTCGAGCTGGAAGCCGGTGACGCCTTCGCTGGAGCCGCAGAGCTTGAAGTCCATGTCGCCCATGAAGTCCTCGTTGCCGATGATGTCGAGCAGGGTGACGTAGCGCTTCATCGTCTCGCCCTCGAACTCGGTCACGAGACCGCAGGAGATCCCGGCGGCGGGACGCTTCAGCGGCACACCGGCGTTCATCAGCGCCATCGAGCCGGAGCAGACCGAGGCCATCGAGGTGGAGCCGTTCGACTCCATGATCTCGCTGGAGATACGGATCGCGTAGGGGAAATCGGCCTCGTCGGGGATGAGCGGCTCGATCGACTTCTCGGCGAGGGCGCCGTGACCGATCTCGCGGCGGTTGAGACCGCCCATGCGGCCCGTCTCGCCCACGCTGAAGGGCGGGAAGTTGTAGTGGAGGATGAAGCGCTTGGAATCCTCGCCACCGGCGTAGTTGTCGAGGTATTGCTTCTCGTCGGAGGGGGCCAGCGTCGCGATCGCGAGCGCCTGCGTCTCGCCACGGGCGAAGATGGCGGAGCCGTGCGTGCGGGGCAGCACCCCGATCTCGCCGGAGAGAGGACGGATCGTGTTGATGTCGCGGCCGTCGCAGCGCACGCCCTTGTCGAGGATGCTGATGCGGAAGGCCTTCTTCTGCAGGTATTCGAAGGCCTGGGAGATGGCGAAGTCGCCCGCTTCGGGATACTTCTCCTTGACCTTGGCTTCGACCTCCTTGCGGAGAGCGCCGACGGCGGCACCCCGTGCGACCTTCGAGGGCTGGTAGAGAGCGGCCTCGATGCGGTCACCTGCCACTTCATAGGCGATTTCGAGCAGCTCGTCCTGCACCTCGACGAGGGGAGCCTGGCGCTTCGGCTTGCCGGCGCGGCGGGCGAGTTCCTCCTGCGCGTCGAGGATGGGCTGGATCGCCTGCTGGGCAAAGACGAGGGCCTCCTTGAAGCGAGCGTCGGGCACTTCCTTGCCGCCGCCCTCGATCATGATGACCTTGTCGCGGAGACCGACGTAGACGAGATCGAGATCGCTCTCGGCACGTTCCTCGTGGGTCGGGTTGACGACGAACTCGCCGTTGACCTGGCCGACGCGGACCGCCGCGACCGGACCAGCGAAGGGGATGTCGGACACGCAGAGCGCCGCCGAGGCCCCATTGATGCCGAGAATGTCGGAGTCGTTCACCCCATCGGCGCTGAGGAGCAGCGCGACGATCTGGGTGTCGTAGAGGTAGCCTTTCGGGAAAAGCGGACGCAACGGGCGGTCCGTCATGCGGCAGGTCAGGATCTCCTTTTCCGTGGGACGGCCTTCGCGCTTGAAGTAGCCTCCGGGGAAGCGGCCCGCGGCGGCGGCCTTTTCCTTGTATTCGACGGAAAGCGGGAAAAAGTCCTGTCCCTCCTTGATTTTCGTAGAGGAAACAGCCGTCACGAGGACGATGGTCTCTCCGACTTGGATGGTGACGGCACCGTCGGCCAACTTGGCCAACTTGCCGGTTTCGATGGTCATTTCCTGCGTGCCGACCTGGCACGTGATGCGTTCAATACTCATTTGTTTTTCTTCTTTTGGTGTGAAAATGGAACTGGGCGAACGTGCGCCCAAGGAATCCGGGGAGTCGCCGGGATTTGCCGCCGGGGCAGATCCTCAACGAAACCGTGGACATGGCGGCAGGCCTCCCTGAAAAGAGGGCAGGCCCGAAAACGGAAAAAGCGCCGGGAATCCCGACGCTTTCCGCCCGCGTTTCCTAGCGGCGCAGACCGAGGGTGGCCAGCACCTTTTGATACCGCTCGCCGTCGGTGCGGGAGAGGTAGTCGAGAAGCTTGCGACGACGCGCGACCATGCGGAGCAGTCCGCGGCGCGACGAGACGTCTTTCTTGTTGGCCGAGAGGTGGCCGGTAAGGTGGTTGATGCGACCGGTGAGCAGCGCGATTTGCACGTCCGCGCTACCGGTGTCGCGATCATGGAGCTGAAGATCAGCCGTGGGATTGTTGGATTCGCTCATTGACTTAGGGATTGGCATCGCCTTGATGCCGACAAGTGTTGTCTCCTTGGTTTCGAGGCCGGGAAGGAATCACATTTCCCCGCCGATGCAATGGGAAATATATCGCAAAACTTCGCTTTCGGCCTCTGCCGGGCGACTGAAGCGCCCCTTTCCCTCGTATACCGGTTGATGGCCTTTGCCGAACAGTCCGTGCCCGACGCGGTGCCAGTGATGGTGCTGGGAGGAGCCACGCTGTTCCCGCGCGGCTACATGCCCCTCTTCATCTTCGAGCCTCGCTACCGCGCCATGCTCCGCCATGCGCTGGAGCGCGACCGCATGTTCTGCGTCGGGCACGCCTGTGGCGGAGAACCGGACCTTTCCCCCGATCCCGTGCATCCGATCACCACGGTCGGCCTCGTCCGCGCCTGCGTCACGCATCCCGACGGCACCTCCCACCTCATGCTCGCCGGCGTGCAGCGGGCCGAGATTCTCGGATGGCGGCAGCGGGCGCCCTTCGGCATCGCCTCCATCGTCCCCCGCCCCTGCTTCCTCGCCGATCCCGAGACGGCGGCGGCGGCGGCCCTCGAACTCGTCGATCTCAGCGGCCGCTTCTGCGGCCACGACCAGCCCATCTCGACGCAGCTGCGGACCCACCTGCGCCAGGTAAAGGACCCCTGCGCCATCGCCGACATCGTCGGCCAGAGCTTCGTCAGCGACTCCACCGAACGCCAGCGGCTTCTAGAGATGGACGACGTCGGCGAGCGGCTCGCATTCCTCGTCCGCCACCTCGGCTCCCTGCTGGCCGGAGGAAAATCGCAAGCCTCCGACGAACCCGGCGGGTTCTAGTGGACGCGATGGCCGCAAAAAGGCACAAAACGCGCAAAAGCGAGGCGAATCAAGGCTTCGGCATCGGTCGCCCGCCGCTTGCCTCCACCTGAAACTTTAAGCTTTGAACTTTAAACATTGAACCTGTATCCTGACCGCCTTTCACCCCACCACTGAACCCCACCCCAGAACGATCATGTCATCCCTGAAGCTTCACAACGCCATGTGGCCCGGTCTCGTCGGAAAAGGCGACGGCGAAGGGCAGGAGCCCCCGATCTCCCTCGAGCGCATGCTCGACCTCACCGCCGCGGCCGAGGTGGGCGGGCGGAAATTCGACGGGATCGACTACTTCCTCTTCCTCCCCCACACCGACCCGTCGGCCACCGACGACGAGCTGCGCGGCATCGCCGACATGATCGCCTCGAAGGGCTTCGAGGTCGGCTCCCTCGTCGCACCGGTCTGGCCCGGCACCGTGGGCGACTCGGCCATGGGCGACGACGCGGCCCGCGCCAAGTTCCTCGACGCGGTCAAGGTGGGCTGCCGCATCGCCGGTCTCTTCAACCAGCACGGCGTCCGGAAACGCGGCGTCATCCGCATCGACTCGGCCGAGTTCGGCGTGAACCAGTGGCGCGAGAATCCCGAGGCGAACACCAAGCGCATCGCCGAGACCTTCCGCGAAGCCGCGAAGATCGCCGCCGACCACGGCGAGCGCCTCGCCGCCGAAGGCGAAATCTGCTGGGCCGGGATGCACAGCTGGAAGGACATGCTCGACCTCCTCGAGGAAGTCGGCATGCCCGAGACCCTCGGCTTCCAGGCCGACCTCGCCCACACCTACCTCTACCTGCTCGGCTACAACGCGCCCGAGCACGCCCTGCTCAAGGAAGGCTACACCGAGGACGAGTTCTACGCCGCCTACGAGGAGATGACCGACAAGCTCCGGCCCTGGACCATCGACTTCCACGTCGCCCAGAACGACGGCACCGTCCACGGCGCCGGCAGCCACGACAAGACCGGCAAGCACTGCCCCGCCGACGACCCGAACGGCAAGCTCGACATCGTGCGCTGCTCGCAATACTGGCTGAAGGACCACGAGGCCCGCGGCATCTCGCACATCTGCTGGGATGGCTGCATGTTCCCCAATGCCGTGCTCGAGACTCCCGCGACTTGGAACACCATCCTCAAGACGATGATCGAGGTCGGCGACGCGGTCTGAGCGGCGGCGGCTATTCCACCGGCGGTGGCGTGACCGTGGCCGAAACCAGGTCCAAGTCCGCCACCCCGGTCCCCTTCTCCACGAAGAAACGTCCCTCGATCCGCACCTCGAACCATGCTTCGGGGCCTTCGTGCTTGGGCACGTCACCCGTGACCATCGCGACGAAAGCGCCGTCGTCCTCCAGCGAGATCTCCATCAGCGAATACATGAAGTCGTCTTCGCCCCTCAATCGCCTCGCCGAAGGATGGCGCGACTGCAGCACCGCCTTGCGTGCTGCCGCCGACAGCGCTTCCTTCACATCC
>CAYSZN010000283.1:0-5650 GCA_964435425.1 uncultured Akkermansia sp.
ATCGCCGCCGCCGGGGTCGACTACCACGTCGGGCGCGAGGCGAACTCCGTCTATGGCGAGGAATGGAACGGCGTCCAGGTCGGCGTGCTGCACCACCGCCACCACTTCGACGCCGTCGACAGCCGCATCAGCCCCTACGTCGTGCCCGGCGATCCGAACAGCGGCGTCCTGCCCCGCATCAGCGTCGAGGATCCCGGCACGAAGGGCGAGGGCGACCACCGCGTCCAGGCCTACTGCTTCCGCATGTGCCTGACGAACCATCCCGAGAACCGCATTCCCTTTCCCAAGCCCGACGGCTACGATCCGAAGCAGTACGAGCTGCTCCTGCGCATCTTCGAGGCGGGCTGGCGCGAGACCTTCCACAAGTTCGACCCCGTCCCCAACCACAAGACCGACACGAACAACCACGGCCCCTTCAGCACCGACAACATCGGCTACAACTACGACTACCCCGAGGCCAGCTACGAGAAGCGCCGCGAGATCATCGCCGAGCACGAGACCTACCAGAAAGGCTGGCTCTACTTCATCGCCAACGATCCCCGCGTGCCCAAGGACGTGCAGGACGAGATGAGGCAATGGGGCCTGCCCAAGGACGAGTTCACCGACAACGGCAACTGGTCGCACCAGCTCTACATCCGCGAGGCCCGCCGCATGGTCGGCCACTACGTGATGACCGAGAACGAGCTGCGGAAGAAGAAGCCCACGCCCGAATCCGTCGGCATGGGCTCCTACACCATCGACTCGCACAACGTGCAGCGCTACATCACCCCCGAGGGCTACGTCCAGAACGAGGGCGACATCGGCGTCAGCACCCGCGGCCCCTACGAGATCGCCTACGGCTCGCTCGTGCCGAGGAAGGAGCAGTGCACGAACCTGATGGTGCCCGTCTGCGTCTCCAGCTCGCACATCGCCTTCGGTTCCATCCGCATGGAGCCCGTCTTCATGATCCTCGCCCAGAGCGCCGCCACCGCCGCCTCGCTCGCCCTCGACGCGGATATCGCGGTGCAGGACATCGACTACGACAAGCTGCGCGAGCGCCTCCTCGCCGACGGACAGATCCTCCACTACGACGATCCCAACCAGCGCGGAGCCAATCCGGCGAAGCTGCCGGGCATCGTCGTCGACGAGGAGGCGGCGGAATTCGTCGGCATCTGGCAGGAGAGCGGCTCGGCCAAGGACTTCGTCGGCTTCGGCTACCACCACGACGGCAACGCCAACAAGGGTTCGGCGAAGGCCGTCTTCACCGCAACCATCCCCGAGGCGGGCACCTATGCCGTCCGCCTCGCCTACCCGCCGAACAGCAATCGGGCCAAGGCGGCGAAGGTGATCGTCGGAGAGCCCGATGGGATGGTCGTGACGGTCGATCAGACCAAGGCTCCCTCGGATGGGCTTTTCCATCATCTCGCCACGCGGGAATTCTCGGCGGGCGACACCGCGACTGTCATCGTCTCGAACGAAGGCAGCGAGGGCTACGTCGTCGTGGATGCGGTGCAGTGGCTGAAGGCGGATTGAGGTGGAAGACTTCCCGCCTGTAGCCGAGGTCATCGACCTCGGCCGAACGTCGGAGGAACGTCCGTCCGGCCTCCTTGAGACCGGCTGACGTTCCGCCAAATCAGAAAGGGTGCATTTCGAGGAGTCGAGGCTATGTTCCATCATGACGCTGACCATCGACATCCCCGATCAAGTGGCGCGCCGCCTGAGCTTGGACCAAGCCTCGGCCAAGCGGGCGGTGCTGGAATCGCTGGCTATTGAAAACTACCGGCAACGCAGGATGTCGCGTCGCGAGGTCGGCGAACTGCTGGGACTGAACTACTACGAGACCGAAGGCTTCCTGCAACGGCACCAGCTCGATTTCGGGATGACGGCGGAGGATCTGGAAGCCGATCTGCACCAGCTCGACCAGCTTTCTGACATGCCATGACGGCGGCCGTCACGGATGCTACCCCGGTGCACTATCTGGTACTGGCGGGAGCCATCGGCATCCTGCCGGTCCTGTTCGAACGAGTTCTCATGCCGTCCGCTGTGCTTGGGGAGTTGCTGGCGGAAGGCGCTCCTCAACCCGTTCGCGACTGGGCCTCCCGGAGCCATCCTTGGCTTCAGGTCGTCACACCGAAACAGATCGACAGGTCTTTGGGGCTTGATCCCGGGGAATCGGAAGCCATCGCCCTTGCCGAAGAGCACTCTGTCCGCATCCTCCTGATGGATGAGAAAAAGGGTCGGGCCGCTGTTTTGCAAAAAGGTCTGGTACCCCTAGGCACCTTGGCCCTGCTTGATCGGGCAGACGCCCATGGTGTGTGCCGTTTCGAGGAAGCGATCGATATCCTGCGTCAATACCGCTTCCGTGCCAGCCCCAAACTGGTGCTCTCGGTTCTTGAGAAAGTGCAGGCTCGGCGCGTCGATTCCGGGTCGCCATCTTTGGAGCACGATCCGATGGAATGCGGGGATTGATGCCGTCGGCGACTGAAGGCGGACTTTGGCCAGATGTTGCTGCCAAGCTTGCTACCTGCTGCAAAGCGTCCGGGACCACCCGCAGAAGCAGGGGGCGTGAACTTTTCAAATTCCACTGAATTAGTGTAAATTAAATGTGACAATTCCGTCACATGGTCCTTGTTGGGAGAGCCTCGCCTCCAAGATCCGGACCGCCATGAACCTCTATCTCCTGCTCCTGCATCTCGCGGGTTCCGTCGCCCTGCTGTTGTGGGCGGTGCGCATGGTGCGGACCGGGGTGGAACGGAGCCACGAGCCGGCGCTGAGGCGGTTGCTGCGCGAGAGCAAGGGCGGACGCTGGCGCACGGCGGCGGTCGGCGCGGGCGTGGCGGTGCTCCTGCAAAGCTCGACGGCCGTCGCCATCCTGGCGGCCGGTTTCGTGGCGAGCGGCGCGCTTTCCGTGCCCACCGGTCTCGCCCTGATGCTCGGTGCCGACTTTGGGTCCTCGCTCGTCGTGCGCATCCTCTCGGTCGATCTCCGCTGGCTCGTCCCGGTCCTGCTGGTGGCCGGCGGCCTCCTCTTCTTCAAGGGAGGCAAGCGCGAGCGCAGGCAGCTCGGCCGGATCCTGATCGGGGCCGCGCTGATCCTCGTGTCCCTGCGGATGATCGGGGAGGCCACGGCGCCCCTGCGCGACGCGCCCGCCCTTCCCGCCGTCGTCGGCTACCTGCGGGGCGACTTCGTCACGGCCTTCCTCATCGGGGCGGGCTTCACCTGGCTCGTCCATTCCAGCGTCGCCTCCATCCTGCTCGTCGCCGCCTTCGCCGCGCAGGGAGTCGTTCCGATCGAGCTGGGCGCCTCGCTAGTGCTCGGTGCGAATCTGGGCGGCGGCTTGATCGCCTTCGGATTGACCCGCCACAGCTTCCCCGAGGCCAGGCGCATCGCGCTCGGCAATCTGCTTTTCCGCGGCATTGGCGCGGCCATCGTCCTGCTCGCCCTGCAGTTTGCCCGTCCTGGCTTCGGATGGCTCGGCGGCGGCCCGGCCGGGCAGATTGTCAATTTCCACGTCGCCTTCAACCTTGCCCTGCTCCTCTGCCTGCCGCTCACCGGGCCGATGGCGGCATGGTGCGGACGGTGGTTCCAGCCCCAGACCGAGGCCGGGAAGGCCGCGGATTCCCTTGCCGAGGCCACGAGCTGCCTGGACGAATCGGTCGTCGACAGGCCGGCCCTCGCCCTCGCCAGCGCGACGCGCGAGCTGCTACGGATGGCGGAGATGATCGAGCGGATGCTCCAGCCCATGATGGAGATCTACGAGACCGGAGACGCTGGAAAGATTGGGCAGGCGCGGGAGCTCGAGGAATCGATCGACCGGGCGCAGACGGCGATCAAGCTCTACCTCGCCAGGATCCGCTACGACGACGAGGAGGGAAGCCGCCTCGGACAGGAGCTGACCAGCTTCGCCGTCCATCTCGAATACGCCGGAGACACCATCTCCGACACGCTCCTGAAGCTCGCCGAGACCCGGCGCGACCGGAAGCTCCGTTTCTCCGACGAGGGCTGGCGCGAGATCGGCGACCTGCACCATCGGGTGATGGCGAACATGCGCCTGGCGCTGAACGTCCTCGTCAGCAAGGACCGCGAGTCCGCCCGCCAGCTCGTGATCGAGAAGGACGCGATGCGCAGGGCCGAACGGACCAGCTACGGCAAGCATCTGCGACGGCTGCAGACGGGCGAGGTGCAGAGCATCGAGACGTCGAACCTCCACCTCGAGACCGTCCGCGCCCTGAAGACGATCAACTCGCTCTTCGCCTCCGTGGCCTACCCCATCCTCAGCGAAACCGGCGATCTTCTCGACAGCCGGCTCAGTGGGAAGGCGGAGCAGGACTGAGCGCCGCGCGGCGAACGCACGCGATAGCCGACGGCGAAAATGGCGTAGAAGGTCGAGTCCGATCAGTCACAATCCCGATTGGCGCCGGAATTCCGGACGAATGCCTCGGCTTCGCGGAGCCGGGCGAGCTCCTTGGGCTTCCATCGGTTCTCCCAGCCCCTTTTGTGGGGCTTGCAAAGGGCGCAGCAGCTGAGTTTGAGCTTGAGGCGTTTTCTCATGGGGCAGGAGGAATGGCGGGGATCCGGCTTGCCTGCATTCTTGCCGAAGCGTCGGCCGTTCTCAATCTCCAACGCCTCCCTGAACGGGATCCGGGAACACCGCAGCAGCTATTCCACCCGCCCCGCCAGCGCCGAGGCTGACCGCTTTCCGATGAGATAGTTCCGCGTGGTCCTCCAGAGAATGACCAACGAGGTCGCGAATATGAATAGGCAAAGGACGGCCATAGGGAGCCCCTCCGTCCCTTCCTTCCAGGCCTTCGCGATCCCGAAGAGCGCGAAGGGGACATTCAGACCGAACAGCAGCCAGATGCCCAGCACGACCATGGGGCGGCGGGGGCGCTCGACCGCCCGGCGGTAGGCGTAGCCCTCCGCCAGAATACGCTCGATGGGCCCGGTGGCGGCGTAGGAGGTCATCGGCCCACCGCATTTGGCGCAAAAATGCGCCGACAAGTCGTTGGGCTCGAGGCAGGTCAGGCACAACTGCCTCTCGTCCGCCTCGGAGAAAAGTGGCTCATCGGTTTCGGTGGCGGCGTCGGATGGCATGGCTCGAGAGGGTTGACTGGATGAGCCTACCCGGTTTTGTCCTCGGGAGTCCAGCCTTTTCTCCGACCGTCTGCTCGCCGTGTGCCGGTGAAGCCCTGCCCCTAGCTCTTACTCTTTACTCATACTCCTTACTCATACTCCTTACTCATACTCCATCCAAATGTCGCAGGACCTCCGAATTTTGAGTAAGGAGCAAGAGCAAGGAGTAAGAGTATGAGTGGGGGTGCCCCCCACGTGCCGTTTTCCCCGCTTGCAATCCGGGAAATTGGACGCTCATTCCACCCTCCCTATGTCAGACCCTGCCTCCCAGACGGTGCCGCCCTCGCGGATCCGCAATATCGCCATCATCGCCCACGTCGATCATGGCAAGACCACCCTCGTCGATCAGATGCTGAAGCACGCCGGCTCCTTCCGGGAGAACCAGGTCGTGGAGGAGCGCGCGATGGACTCGATGGACCAGGAGCGCGAGCGCGGCATCACCATCAAGGCGAAGAACACCTCGGTGAAGTGGGGCGACAACATCATCAACATCGTCGACACCCCCGGCCACGCCGACTTCGGCGGCGAGGTGGAGCGG
>CAYSZN010000284.1:0-5604 GCA_964435425.1 uncultured Akkermansia sp.
ACGGGGCGAGCCGATGCTGAGGCAAAGGCATCCCCACAATGAGGGGAATCCCGAAACTGGTTCGTAGATTAGACTCACCCGCTCCGCCACTTGTTTTTCCTTATCGAGCGACGAGAAGCCTTTTCGCGACTCGATAAAGTCAATAAGGAGCATTAAAACCTTCTCCCCATCGGAACTTTTCGGAACTTCTACCGATCTTGGATGCCTGAAAGGGAGGACGAAACTCTTTCGATCCAGCGGTCTGACCGGGATGCCTGGCCCCGTCGCGATATCGTCGGTGGGGCTCCTCGGTCTGCCGAATCAGGAGGTACGGATGTTCTGAGGCTCAGTCGGCCAGCCACCGGTCGAGATTCTCTGCAATGAAGGCGGTGTCCAGCCATTCGGGACGGTCCTTCGTGACCCGGTCGATCTCGGCAGCCTGGCCGGGGGAGAGATCTTCGCGGGGATCGAGGCAGGCGCGCGAGGGCACAAGGCCTTCGCGGCGGAGCAGCTCCTGGATGCCTGCGATGCAGCCGGCGAAGCGGTGGGCGGGATCGAAGAGGGCGGCGTTGAAGTCGGTGAGGCCCGCGTTGATTTTGGCCCAGTCGGCGGTGTCGAGGCGGTCCTCCTTGACCGAGGCGAGGAGTGCGGCGGCGCGCTTCGTCCCGACGGCCCATTGCCCGAGCAGGCCTCCCACGATGCGGCGGGGAGAGCTGCCGAAGGGAAAGGGGGTGAGGAGGTCGTGGACGATGTTGTCGTCGTTGCCGGTGTAGAGGGCGAGGTCCTCGCGTCCGCTGTCCGCGACAGCGCGTACCACGTCGAGGGTGGCGTAGCGGTCGAAGGGCGCGATCTTGATGGCGACGGCGGCCTCGATCTCCGCGAACTCGCGCCAGAAGCGGTAGCCGTAGCTGCGGCCGCCGATGGCGGGCTGAAGGTAGAAGCCGAAGAGGGGCAGGAGTTCGCCGACCCGGCGGCAGTGGGCGATCAGCTCGGCGTCGGAGGCGTCGGGCAGGGCGGAGAGGCTGAGGAGCGCGGCATCGTAGCCAAACGCCTTCGCGATGGTGGCCTCGCGGAGCGCCTGCCCAGTGTCGCCGCAAACACCGGCGACGAGGGCGAAGGGACGTCCGGGCGCGAGATGCCGACGCGCTTCCCCGGCGCAGAGGGAAAGGACGGGTTCGTGGAGGGAGTG
This sequence comes from uncultured Akkermansia sp., assembly GCA_964435425.1. GTDB lineage: Bacteria > Verrucomicrobiota > Verrucomicrobiia > Verrucomicrobiales > DEV007 > Arctic95D-9. Next base: position 1,169 of record CAYSZN010000284.1, read on the forward strand.
CTCCGGTTCTCGGATTTCGAACTGGGTGGTGTGGACGCCGACGGCCAGGCCTCCGGCTCCGGCGTCGAGGTAGTAGCGGACGAGGGCGCGCTGGTGGCGCGGGGACCAGGTGCGGTCGGCGTGGAGCGCGAGCGGCATCGCGGGGATGACCTGTCCGGCGAGGAGGTGGCGGCGCAGTGTCTGGTCCGGGTGTGTCATGGGCGGAGGCCGGCGTGTTCGAAGAGAATGCGCTTCAACTCCTCGACCGCGGCCGGGTCCTTGTAGGAGCCGTGGTCCGAAGGAACGATCAGCTCGGAGGCGGCGCCTGCCTGGTGGGAGCTCCAGTATTCGACGACGCCGTCGGAGCTGTCCGGGGTGTCGCCCCTGCCGCGGTCTCCGATGATGCTGTGGTAGACCACGCCGGAGCGGTAGGGGGAGGCGTCGAGCGCGGCGATCATCGGCGCCCCGGGGCGCAGGGACTGGGCGCTCGTGTAGGTTCCTTTTCGCAACGCCTTCAGCTCGGGATTGGCCATGGCCTGGGGATCGAGGAGCACGCTCGTCGTCACCAGCACGTCGGTGGGGAGCTTCGCGGCCCGGGAAAGCAGGCCGGCGAAGGTCTTCTCGGCCATGGCCGCGCCGCGATGGGGAGTGGAGAAGAAGACGGCCCGATAGGTGGCGGGGTCGGGGTCGAAGAAGAGCACCTGGCGGAGCCGCTCCTTTCTCTCCGGGGCGATCTGCAGCTGGTCGAAGGGGGTGGAGAGGCCGAACTGCTGCCAGAGACGGTCGCCGACGTCGGCGACGAGGGTGTGTGTGAGGATCCCGCCCATGCTGTGGCCGGCGACGACCATGTTGCGGGAGAGGGGATCGTTCCCTTCGGGATCGAGGTGGGCGCGCAGCTCGGAGAGTCGGTCGCGCAGCAGCGCGGCCGACTCTCCGATGGGATAGCCGCTCGGATAGGCGAAGAGCATGAACTGGTAGCGCTCCGCCAGATCCGGCTCGGCCACCATGTGCGGGACGATATCGCGCCAGATCATGGGCACGGAGATGAGTCCGTGGATGAGGAGGACGGGGATCCGGTCGGGATCGTAGGGTTCGGTGAGGTAGATGCCGGCGGTTTCGGAGCGGGTGGCGGCCTTGAAGAAACCCTTCAGCCCGAGGGCGGCTTCGCTCTGGTGGTCGAGGATCACGGCGATGGGAGCGGAGTAGTCGGCGGCGAGGGGAAAGGTGCGGCGGCCCGCCGCGACGGTCCGTTCCCGCAGGGGATTGCGTAGGGACAGGACGACGCGGATGGTTCCGTCGGCGGTGGCCGAGGTGCTGTCGAGAGTCAGGGTGGCGGGGGCGTGCAGCCCTCTGAGAGGATAGAATCTCATCTCCTCGGCCCTCTCGGGACGGTGCTCCCGAATGCCGACGAGGGGCGCGCCGAGTCCTGTCCGGGTCTGTCTTTGGACTCCCTTCTCCTTCAGGCTCGCCGCGGCGATGGCGCGGTCGAAGTAGCCTGGCGGAAAGGCGGAGTGCTCCGACTGACGGATTTCCAGGACGGTGTCTCCGCTGGAGAGCCTGCGGTGCTGCGCTCCCGCCTCCATCCAGAGTTCGGCGAAGCGGGCGAGGGACCGGTTGTGGAGATCGACGAGACAGCGTTCCTCCTCCGAGCCTGCCGCGGCCGATCCGGAAGAGAGGAGGCGGTGCGTGTCCACGGCGGATTGGAGGTAGCGGGCGGCGGCCGCGTCGGGCGCCCGGCGTTCCAGGGAGCGGGCGTCGCGGAGGAGGCGGCGTCCATCCTCGGCGAAGGAGGCGAACGGGCCGGCGATCGAATGGAGGAGGTCGGCGGACCGCAGCGCTTCGCGCGCCGCCGAGACGGTGTCCGTCCGCACCTTCACCGTGGAGCACGCTGGGAGGCAGCAGAATGCGGCGACCGCGGCAAGACGGCAGAACGGCGCGAAAAGGCGGTGGGCGGGCTCCATGGCGGGAGCCACTGGATAACGGGAAGGGGCGGGATGCGCAATCTGTAAATCCGAAGCAGGGTTTGGAGAGCCCATCGGAACTTCTTCGGAACCCGCCTTGGTCAAAGACGAAGGAAAGATGGTTGCCTTCCGTTGATTGACAGGCACTTCCACACAAAAAAGGAGGAGTGGAAAGACTGGGACTCGAACCCAGGACCAATTGGTTAAAAGCCAACTGCTCTACCGACTGAGCTATCTTTCCATCGGAGCCGAACCGCGAAGTGCGTTTCGGGCGGGGCGAATTCTAACCGAGCCTCCGGGTCACGCAAGCGAAAGTTCCTTCAGCAGTCCGTGCAGGTCGCTCTGTCCCTTTCCCACGCGGAAGTGGCGGAATCCGGCGGCTGCGGCTCCCTCCCAATCGCAGACCGGGTCGTCGCCGACATGGAGGATGGCGGAGGGCTCGGCCCCGAGGGTCTCGGCGACGCGCCGGAAGAGGCGCGGGTCCGGCTTGGAAAGACGCTGCTCGCAGGAAAGGAAGAGGGTCTCGAAGTGGTCGGCGAGGCCGAGGTCGCCGAGGATGCGTCGGAGACGGCTGTCGAAGTTCGACAGGACGACGCATCGGTGGCGCTTGGCGATTCTGGGAAGGACCTCGAAGGCTCCAGGGGCGGCGAGCCAGGTGCCGGGCTCCTCGAAGCGTCGGTAGAGCGCGTCGAAGAACCGGGAATAGAGCGCCTCGTCCCCGATGGGGCTGCCCGCCTCGAGCAAGGTGGCGCGGACGAGCCGCCGCCACCAGGCACGCTCGTCGGGATCGGAGGGCGCGTCCGCGGAGAAGGGTGGGGGAGTGCGGTGCCACACGGCGGCGAAGGCGCGGGCGATGGCGGTGGGAGAGGTGTCGATTCCGTGCGCGGCGGCGACCTGCGCGTAGGTATCGCCGACCGGCTCGGTGAGGTGGACGAGGGTGCCGGCGGCATCGAAGCTGACGATTTCCGGAGGAGGGGAGGGCATGGAGGGAAAAAGAAGGGAAAAGGAGGCGGAAGGGCGCGATTTTCAATCAATCGCGACTTGATTTGCAAGGAAATCCGTGTTGCCTATGCGATGGGAAGCGGGTAAGGTCGCAACCCTGCAATCTTGAGACGCCGGGCGCTCGCGCTTGGTTTGGATTAAGTGGGCTTGTCCCGCTTTTTTTTGTCTCGTCATCGGAGGAGCAGTTGGAGAAAATGACAAACGAACTATTGGCACTTTTCGAGTACTACGAGAAGGAAAAGGGGATCAAGCGCGACACGATGATCGAGGCGCTGGAGACTGCCCTGCTCTCGGCTTCGCGCAAGAGCATCGGGCCCGCTCGGGAAATGCGCATCAAGATCGAGCCCGAAAAGGGCGACATCCGCGCCTACGCGACGCTCCTCGTGCGCGACCGCGTCACCAATCCCTACGAGGAGATCGACATTTTCACGGCCCGCCGCATCCGCCCTGGGATCGACACGGGCGAGGAGCTGGAGGTCGACATCACTCCGTCGAACTTCGGGCGCATCGCCGCGCAGACCGCGAAGCAGACGATGATGCAGCGCCTCCGCCAGGCGGAGAAGGAGATGATCTACGACGAGTTCAAGGACCGCGCCGGCGACATCGTCAGCGGCACGGTGCGGCGCTTCGAGCGTGGCGACGTCTACATCGACCTCGGCAAGTTCGAGGGCGTGATGCACCAGCGCGAGCGCGTCTCGACCGAGGAATACAATGTCGGCGACCGCGTCCGCGCCTATGTCGTCGCCGTGGAGAACGGATCCCGCGGTCCCGAGATCCTCCTTTCCCGCAGCCATCCGAACTTCGTGCGCCGCCTCTTCGAGTCCGAGGTCAGCGAGATCGCCGACCGCACCGTCGAGATCCGCTCCCTCGCCCGCGAGGCCGGCTACCGCACCAAGGTCGCGGTCTACAGCGCCGACGAGAAGGTCGATCCGGTCGGCGCCTGCGTCGGCCTGCGCGGCGCCCGGGTCAAGAACATCGTGCGCGAGCTGAACAACGAAAAGGTGGACATCATCCGCTGGAGCGACGACGTGCGCTCGCTCGTGACCGAGGCCCTCAAGCCTGCCGAGATCAAGACCATCACCATCGACGAGGAGAGGAAATCCGTTCTCGTGAAGGTGGACGAGGAGGAGCTCTCCAAGGCCATCGGACGCCGGGGGCAGAACGCCCGCCTCACCGCCCGCCTCATTGGCTGGGATGTGCAGGTGCAGAAGGACGAGTCGGCCCACGAGGCCTTCGAGGCCCAGGTCGCGAGCGCCGCCTCCGCCATCGCCGAGGGAGCCGGAATCGACCCCGAAACCGCCGTGGCCCTCGTGCGTGGCGGCTTGAACAGCCTCGACATGATCGCCAACGACGTCGACGAGGTCGACGTCGCCGACATCCTCGGCATCCCTGTCGAAGAGGCCCGCGAGATCCGCAACCGGGCCGTCGTCGCGACGGGCGGGGTGGTGGACGAAGCCGCCCCAGCTCCGGCCGAGGATGCGGTCGAAGAAGCCG
>CAYSZN010000285.1:0-5600 GCA_964435425.1 uncultured Akkermansia sp.
TCACCCAGCACTCCCGCCGAGGAGCGTCCTTCCCTCGCCGTTGAGCCGGTCGTCGATCGAGACTCGGAGCCGCTCGACGCCGCGGCGGATGCGGGCCTTCACGGTGCCGAGGGGGCTGTCGATGCGCTCGGCGATCTGCTTCTGGGTGAGGCCCTCGAAATAGGCCAGCTCGATCACCTCGCGCTGCTCGGGCGAGAGGGCGACGACGGCGGACTGGAGGATGTGCCTCGCGTCGGAACGGTAGAGGGCATCGCGACCTGTTTCGACGGCTCCGGGCACCCCTCTTCCGATTTCCTCTTCGAAGCGGTCGTGCAGGGCGCAGCGGCGCTGCACGCTGCGGACGCGGTCGATGGCTCGGTTCCGCGTCGTCGTGCAGATCCACGTGACGAGGGAGCCCTTGCCCGGGTGGTAGTGGCCCGCCTTCCTCCAGATCGTGGCGAGCACCTCGCTGGTGACGTCTTCGGTGTCCTCGTAGTGGTTCAGGACCTTGAAGGCGGTGGAGAAGACCAGCGCCGAATACTTTCCGGTCAGCTCGGCGAAGGCTGCATGGTCGCGCGCGGCGACGCGGCGCATCAGTTCGGCTTCGGTTCGGCGGTCGTCGGTCGGATCCATCTCGGCCATCCTTGGATTCGTCATCCGAAGGGGCCGATCCGCTCAATCTTCGCCAAGAAAAGCCCGCCTCCGCCCGCAAGAGGGCCGTCCGGCGGTCGCGGGAGCAAAGCCCGGTTTACTTTCGGGCGAAATCCCCTAGGTTTCGGCCCTTTTCGACGATGTCCATCGAACTGACACGCAATTTCTCGATTATCGCCCACATCGACCACGGCAAGACGACCCTCTCGGATCGCCTGCTGGAGACGACTGCGACCATTTCGCAGCGGCAGAAGCAGGACCAGCTTCTCGACTCCATGGACCTCGAGCGGGAGCGGGGCATCACGATCAAGTCCCACCCGGTGACGATGAAGTACCTCGCCAAGGATGGGAAAACCTACCAGCTCAACCTCCTCGACACGCCCGGACACGTCGATTTCTCCTACGAGGTGAGCCGTTCCCTCGCCGCCTGCGAGGGGGCTCTCCTGCTGATCGACGCGGCCCAGGGGGTCGAGGCGCAGACGGTGGCGAACGTCCACCTCGCGAACCAGGCGGGCCTGCACGTCATCCCCGTCATCAACAAGATCGACCTGCCCAGCGCCGACCTCCCGGCGGTGCGGAAGCAGCTCGAGGAGATCATCGCCATCCCCGGCGACGAGGCCATTCCCGCGAGCGCGAAGATGGGGATCGGGGTCGAGGACATCCTCGAGGCGGTCGTCACCCGCATCCCGCATCCGAAGCAGCCCGACGACGAGATTTTGAGGGCGCTGGTCTTCGACTCGGTCTTCGACACCTACCGGGGCGTCGTCAGCTACGTGCGCGTCGTCAGCGGCGAGGTGAAGCGCGGCACCGGCATCCGCACGATGGCCACGGGCAAGAGCTACGAGGTCAAGGAGGTCGGCGTCTTCACTCCGAAGCAGTCGCCCCGCGACAAGCTCGTGGCGGGCGATGTCGGCTACCTCATCGCGAACATGAAGTCGTCGAACGAGGTCAAGATCGGCGACACCATCACCGACACGCGCATCTCAGCCGAGGAGCCGCTCCCCGGCTTCAAGGAGATCCAGCCCATGGTCTTCAGCGGGATCTATCCGGTGTCGTCGGAGGACTTCGAGCAGCTCAAGCTCGCCATGGGCAAGCTCCAGATCAACGACGCGGCCTTCAGCTATCAGGCGGAAAGCTCGGCGGCGCTCGGCTTCGGCTTCCGCTGCGGTTTCCTCGGCCTGCTTCACATGGAGATCGTGCAGGAGCGCCTCCGCCGCGAGTTCAACATGGACGTCATCTCGACCTACCCTGGCGTCGTCTATCAGGTGAAGCTCACCGACGGCACCGAGGTCGAGATCGACAACCCCAGCTTCCTCCCCGAGCCGCAGAACATCGCCGAGATCCGCGAGCCCACGGTGCGGGCCTACGTCATGACGCCGAACGACTACATCGGCGACCTGATGAAGCTCGTCGCCGAGAAGCGCGGCGAACTGGTCAACACAGAGACTCTCGACCAGACCCGCGTGCTCCTGACCGCGATCCTGCCGCTGAACGAGATCCTCGTCGATTTCAACGACCGGCTCAAGAGCATCACCCGGGGCTACGGCAGCATGGACTACGAGTATGGCGACTACCAGGCCGAGAAGCTCGTGAAGATGGACATGCTCATCGCGGGCGAGCCGGTCGACGCCTTCTCCGTGATCGTCCACCGCGACAAGGCCGAGTCGCGCGGCCGCCAGCTCGCCGCGAAGCTGAAGGACGTGATCCCGCAGCAGCTCTTCACCGTCGCCATTCAGGCCGCCATCGGCGGCAAGATCATCGCCCGCGAGAGCATCAGCGCGATGCGCAAGAACGTCACCGCGAAGTGCTACGGCGGCGACATCTCCCGGAAGCGCAAGCTCCTCGAGAAGCAGAAGGAGGGGAAGAAGAAGATGAAGGCCATCGGCAAGGTGAACATTCCCCAGGACGCCTTCATCAAGGTGCTGAAGTCGGGGGATTAGGAGGGAGTGGCAAAGAAGTAGAGGAGTAAAGGAGTAGAGAAGTAGAGGAGCAAAGAAGGAAGAATCCCTGCTTGGGCTAGGAGCCGGCAACCTGAAACGTTAAACTTGAAACCTGAAACTTTGACGATGTTCCTGTCCAAGAAACCGACCAAGGAGGAGCTCGCCGGGCGGCCGCTCGACAAGAAGGGGCGCAAGGAGGGCCGCTCGCTCGTCAAGGGCGTGCGGAAGTTCCTCCGCTACAACGACGACCTCATCGACGAGGAGCGGAAGGAGGAGATCCGTCGCAGGAACACCGACTTCCTCGTCGGCGTCGAGGACCGGGCGAAGAAGCGCGGCGAGCTGGAGACCGCAGCCGAGGAGCTGACCGACCTGTGCCGGAAGTCGGTGAAGGACCACAAGCCTTCGGCCTGGAAGGAGAATATCGAAGTCATCTTCGTCGCCGTGGTCATCGCCATGGGCATCCGCGCCTACTTCATCCAGCAGTTCAAGATCCCCACCGGCTCGATGCAGCCGACCCTGAACGGCATCATCGCCTATCCGACGAAGGAGATGAACCCGAACGCCGAGCGCAACGCGCCGGAGGACTACGAGCGCCCCGGCTTCGCGAAGCGGATCTGGGACAACGTCTGGTTCGGTCGCAGCCACGTCGAATGGGTCGCGAAGGAGGACGACGTCATCCTGCTCGACCGCCAGCATTTCTACGGGAAGACCCAGTTCCTCTTCTTTCCCAGAACCTACCTAAAGACGAAGAAGGGCCACATCTTCAAGGCGCCCGGCACCGATTCGCGCGTGGCCACGCTGCTCAATGTCCGGCTCGCCTCCGATCCCGCCTATGTGAAGGCGATCCAGGTGAAGGCGGGCGACGTCATCGCGAAGGGCTATGTCGACACCGGCGACCAGCTCGTCGTGAACAAGTTCGTCTACCATTGGAAGAAGCCGAAGCGCGGCGAGGTCTTCGTCTTCGACACGCAGAACATCGACTACATCCAGCGCAGCCTCGACGATCCGCGCCAAGGCTCGCAGCACTACATCAAGCGTCTCGCGGGCGTCCCAGGCGACACTCTCGCGATCGAGCCGCCCCTGCTGAAGGTGAACGGCGAGGTCGCGACCGAGCCCGGCTTCGTCCGGGTGATGGGGCAAGAGGGTTACTACACCGGCTATACCCTGAATGGTGGGGCGCGGGGCGGGCAGCTGCGCGAGGGTGAATACTGGGCCCTCGGCGACAACAGCGCGAACAGCTCCGACTCGCGGAACTGGGGCGTCGTGCCCGAGGAGAACATCGTGGGCCGGGCCGCTTTCGTCTACTACCCCTTCGGCCACCATTTCGGATTCGTCGACTGATCCCGTCCTCCCGTTGCACCCGACTTCCGCCAACGCCCGCGAGATCGTCCGCCGCAGCGGCTCGAACCTCGCCTTCGCCCTCGCCGTCCTCCCCCGGGCCTCGCGGCGGGACATGGAGGTCTTCTACGCCTTCTGCCGCGTGGTTGACGACCTCGTCGACGATCCCGGCCTTTCCTCCGCCGAACGCCGGGAGGGACTCGACCGCTGGCGTGCGCTGGTGGAGGGCACCGCGCCCGATCCCCGTCCCGGCATCGAGCGCGAGTTCGACGAGCTGCGCCGTCGCCGCGACTTGAGGCGCGAGGATCTCCTCGCCATCCTCGAAGGCATGGAGATGGATCTCGCCCCGCAGACCTTCGGGAGCGAGGCCGATCTGCGGAAATACTGCCACCACGTCGCCGGAGCCGTCGGGCTCGTCAGCGTCGCGATCTTCGGATGCACCGATCCCGAGGCCCGCGCCTACGCCGAGGAGCTTGGACAGGCTCTGCAATGGACCAACATCCTCCGCGACGTCGGCGAGGACGCGGAGCGGGGGCGGGTCTTTCTTCCCCTCGAGCATCTGCACCGCTTCGGACTCGACGAAGCCGCGATCCTTTCCCGCTCGCCCGATCCGGAGAAGTTCGGGCGGCTCATGCGGCACGAGGCGGCCATCGCGCGCGCTCGCTACTGCGAGGCCCTCGCCGTCTTCGCCGCCCTGCCGCCGGCCGACCGCTCCGCCCTGCGCTCCGCCGAGCTGATGCGCCGCATCTACACCGGCATCCTCGACGCGATGGAGCGCGACGGCTTCCGCGTCTTCGCGACCCGATACCGCCTCGGCAAGGCGACGATGCTGGGCGAGTTTCTCCGCGCCAAATTCATCGGCTGAACGGCAATGGAATTCGTCCGCTTCAAGCACGCCCGTTTCTCCGCCCGGCTTCCCGCCGCCTTCCGCTACTCGCTCAGCCACTACTGGATGGCCGAGGTGGAGGATACGCCCGGCCTCTGGCGCGTCGGCTTCACCAAGTTCGCCACCCGCATGCTGGGCGAGCTCGTCGAGGCGCGCTACGAAGTCGAGCCCGGCGATGCCGTCTCCTCCGGCCAGACCATCGGCTACGTCGAGGGTTTCAAGGCCGCGAGCGATCTCTACTGCGCGATGGATGGAATCTTCCGCGGCGGCAATCCCATCCTCGACGAAGACGCCTGTATCGTGAAGAGCTCGCCCTACGAGGACGGCTGGCTCTACGCCGTCGAAGGCGAGCCCGAAGCGGCCAGCGTCGATGTCCACGGCTATGTCGCCCATCTCGAGGCCCTGATCGAGAAGATGCAGAGCGAGGGGTATTAGCGGCCGGAGGCCGCTGTGAAAGGTGAAAGGTAGGAGTGTGGAAGCGGCGTCCCGCCGCTTCGTGATGGGATTCCTCACGGTGGAAGGCCCAAGGAGGGGCGACATTCCTGTCGCCCGTCTGGTCGGGCTGGGCTTGCCGGGCGACAGGAATGTCGCCCCTCCGTGGGCTCGCAGAATCCATTTGGGTGACCCGCCGATACCGAGAGCAGGATTCCGAAGTCAAAGCACAAAGAACCAAGCACAACGCCCCCCGATCCACCCTTGCATCCCGCCGCAACTACGCCACTTTCCCCCATGCCCTCCCGTTATCTCATGGTCGGCGGATTCCTCGGTGCGGGGAAGACGACTCTCATCCAGCGCTTTGCCCGCTA
>CAYSZN010000286.1:0-5071 GCA_964435425.1 uncultured Akkermansia sp.
CCCTTCCCGCAGCACCCACCATCCCGCGAGGGCGGCGACGGCGGCGAGCCCCAGAACCACCGCGGACACGCCGATTCTGGACGGGGCCTTGCGCCTGGGGCCGGGATCCCCTTTTCCGGTTTCCGCCGCCGGAGTCGTCCGGATGCATTCGACATCCGTCCGCAGGTCCGCCGCGCTCTGGTAGCGGTCGTCGGGGTCCTCCTGCATCGCCCGGTAGACCACTCCGTCGATGCGCACGTCGAGGGCCTCGACCCGCTCGCTCGGGGCGCGGAAGGCGCCTTTGGGAACGGTCCCGGTCAGCATCTCGTAGAACATCACGCCGAGACTGTAGATGTCGGCGCGGCGGTCCACCGAGTCCAGTCCACCCCATTGCTCCGGGGCGATGTAGTGCGGCGTCCCCATCACCATGTCCGTGAGAGTGACGTCCTCCTCCCCGAGTTCCGTCCGGGCCTCGTCGCCGACCAGTTTGACCAGCCCGAAATCGCCGATCTTCAGCCCGCCCTTGCGGCTGATGAAGATGTTCGTCGGCTTGATGTCGCGATGGACGAAGCCCTCGGCGTGCGCGTATTCGAGGGCGTCGCAGATCTGGCTGACGGCGCGGAGCGCCTCCACCGCATCCAGCCCTCCTTCGCGGATGATGTGCCGCAGGTTCGTCCCATCGACATACTCCATGACGATGTAGTGGTGCCCTTCGGCGGTCTGGCCGTAGTCGTGGATCTGGACGATGTTCGGATGGTTGAGCCGGGCCATCGCCATCGCCTCGCGCCGGAAGCGGGCCTCGAACTCCGGCGACGCGCCCAGCTCGGGCGGCAGCAGCTTGATCGCCACATCGCGGCGCAGGGAGAGCTGCACGCCCTGGTAGACCACCCCCATGCCGCCCCGGCCGATGAGATGGGAAATGGCATACTGGGGCAGCAGGCGTGCGAGATCCTCCGGTTCGGGCGGCTGCCATCCGGTGAGCGACTCGGGCGGCGGGCTGCCGCCTCCGCCCATCGCGCCCCGCAGCAGGTCGCTCGGCGGGTTGCCGTGGAAGGGATCTCCATCCTCGGGTGTCACTGGATCGCTCATGGGTTGGGATGGATTTGTCGGAAGTGCGCCGTTTTGCTGCGGTCAAGAGGCATCGATGCCGGCCGGAGCCACATTCATCCAATCAGCGGGTCGAGGCGACGAACTCTGCCAGGGCGATGAGAGCGAGGCTTCTTAGGTTTGGTTCCTTCAGTTGTCGAGCCCATGCCACTGCGGCGTCGATTCCCTCCGTCCTGGCTTGAAGGACTCCAGTGAGCGCGAGAGTCCTCCCATTCTTCTGCTCCTTGTCTCCATCCGCATCGTCTTGAAACAACGCCAGAGCAGCCCCCCGTGCCGCAGCGAAGTCCTGTTCGATGACGGCTATCCTTGCGAAGGTGTTCAGCCTGGGACTGGTATAGGAGATCCCCTTGGCAACGCTCCTCGCCTCCTCGAACTTTCCGGCGGCCGCCGCCGCCTCCGCGATCATGGAGCCCGTGACGCTGAACGTGAACTTGGTGAATCCGGAGCTGCCGCGAATGTCATGGGCCGCTTTGAAATCGCCGTTTTTGGCCAGCGCCTCGATGATGTACAGAGTGGGGCTGCCAAAGGGATGTCCGCGATAGAGGGCCGAGGTGGCTTTCGCTCCGGCCAGGTCCCCGGCATTGACTTGCGCCACCGCGATCTTTCGGAAGGCCTCCTGCATCTCGGTCTCGTCTCCCAGCGTATTGGCCAGAGTCCTGGCTTCCTCGATCTTGGCTGCGAACCCGTCCCGATCGCCTTTCGAGAGCAGATCGACGGCGAGATCGACGGCGTGGATGCTCTTGCCTGCCTGTCCGCGTATGAGCTCCGCAGTCCTCGCGGCTCCGGGCAGGTCGTTCCGGCCGATCTGGATGGCGGCGATCTGGGCAAGGCCGAAATCCGCCCGGAATCTGTCCGAAACCGGTTTGATCGCGGAAACCGCATCCTCGAATCGGCCCTCCTTGGCAAGGGTCAGCGCGACATCGACGAGGGCGAGCCCCTTGATCCCGTCGTCGCCGATCCGCTTCGCGGACAATATCGCCTCCCCGAAGTCTCCGCAGTTGGCGAGACTTCGGGCATAGTCCCGCCATACCCGATTTTGGATATTCTTGTCTTCAATCCTGCGGATGGATGTTTTTGCTTCCTCCAGCAGAGCGGGCCAAGCGGGTCCGGTCGCGGAGGGAGGTGTGGCGGCGGTGCCGGGCTCGTTGCGGGCAGGAGTGCCCGCGCTCCCTTCTGGCAGCGATTCGCGGAAGGCCAGCACGGCTCGCGCCTCCTCCAAGCGCCGGGCCTTGGTCAGCGCCACCTCCAGCGCTTGCAGGCTCTGCGAGAGCTTGCCGTCGAGCTCCGCCCGGATCTTGCCACGCTCGGCCTCCCACACCAGCCGGAAGTCCACCAGACCGTCGGGAGTGCCATCGGCGAGGGCGGGCAGGTTGGGCCATGCCCGCAGCGCCGCCGCCGCGTCCTCCGGCTTTTGGTCGAGGGTGCCGCGCAGGGTCTGGACTCGGGCCTTCTCCTGATCGTAGGCGGTGGCCAGCGCCAGATCGCCGGCATCGGCGGCTTGGTTGAAACGGGTTTCGAGCCCGCCGACATAGCGTGCGGCCAAGCCGCCGAGGGCTTCGCGCCGCGCCGCGAAGTGGACGTCGAGGCGCTGTGCGAGTTCGGGGGCGGGTTCCGCTGCATGTGAAAGGAGAGGCAGGAGCAGGACGCCGAGGGCGGCGAGCAGGGCGGGGCGGCGGATGGCGTTCATCGGGGTGGGTGGATTGTGGCGGGTTGTCTCGGGCGATGCAATGCGGCAGTCGGAGGGATTCGCTACGTCACGTTTCGGCGGCAGCCGGGTAGGGCGAAGCGTCCCGCTGAGCCGCTGCGGAGCCACGGCGTAGTGGACGGGAAGAACGTTTTCCCGCCCAAGACGGCTCGGCAGGGACGCCTCGCCCTACCTTCGCCGCGTCGCCCGGCGGATTGCCGTGGGAGGGGTCTCCTCGCTGGATCGCTCATGGGTTGGAGGTCGAAATCGGGAGACTCGCCGGATTTTTCCGTTTCAGGGCAGTTCGAGGACGATGCGGAAGCCGGTATGGCCACCTCGCCCCGTCGGCGAAGAATCGGCTCGGCTCGAGGAAAGGAGCCAGCCCGAAGAATCCGTCCAGCAGCCTCCCCGCCGAAACCGGAGCTTCTGCTGCTCATCGAACCAATCCTCGATCCATTCCCATACGTTCCCGCCAAGATCGTAGAGGCCCAACCTGTTCGGGGCGAAGCTCATCACCGGAGCGGTCGTCGGAAAGCCGTCGTCGTAGTCTTCCAGATACCCTTTGTAATTCTCCACCTTGAGCGGAGCCTTCGTCTTGCGACTCTGATCGCTGTAGTTGCCCGCCTTCGCAGGCGGAGGCCACTCCATGCCCCAGGGATACTCCCGTATCTTGCCGCCGAGGCTCCGGGGCGTGTCGTCGCGCGACCGCCGCTCCTTGCGGCCCAAGCCCACGGCGTGGCTCCATTCCTCGTCGGTGGGCAGGCGGTAGGTGTGGCCTTCCTCTTTGCTCAGCCACTCGCAGAAGGCTTTCGAGTCCGCCCAGTTCACCTTGCACACGGGATGGTCATCGGTCCGATCCGTGATGGTGAAGCCGTCGATGGTCTGGTTGCGCCAGGCATTGTCGATACCGGAGTTTTTCCCGGCGTAGGCGAAGTAGTCCTTGTATCGCGTCTCGTGGATGCAGAAGAGCACCTTCGTCCCCGGCACCGGCACGAACTTCATCCCGAGATGGTTCGCGAAGGGCCGCTCCTTGCTGGCCTGCTGCGGGTTGCCGGAGGCGGGAGCGCGGACACCCTTCTCCACCTCCGGTGCGGGCGGCGTCGTGACGGCGGCGCCGGCTTGGGCGGGCGCGGAGGCAGCATCCGCGACGAGGACGACGCGGAAGCCGCTGTTGGGGAAACGCGCCGACGGGGTAAGATTCTCACGGGCCGAGGAACGCATCATGTGCTCCGCATGGTCGCCCCAACCGCCTCCTCTGCGGAACCAGCGCCCCTGATTCTCGGTGTGCGAATCCTCAAGCCATTCCCACATGTTCCCTCCCAAATCGTGGAGTCCCAATCCGTTCGGCGCGAAGCTCATCACCGGCGCAGTCGTGGGGAAGCCGTCGTCGTAGCCATCCAGATAGCCCGCTCCCTCGCGCGGAGCCTTCGCCTTGCGGCTTTGGTCGCCGTAGTTGCCCGCTCCGGCGGGCGGTGGCCAGGCACTCCCCCAAGGGTACTCGTCCCGCACCTTGCCGGCGAGGCTCTGTGGGGTGTCGTCCCCCGACCGGCGCTCCTTGCCGCCTAGCCCGACGGCGATGCTCCACTCCTCGTCGGTGGGCAGGCGGTAGATCTTGCCCTCCTTCCTGCCCAGCCATTCGCAGAAGGCTTTCGCGTCATCCCGGCTCACATGCGTCACGGGATGGTCATCGGGCCGGTCGGTGATGATGAAACCGTAGAAGGTCTGGTTCCGCCAAATCTTGTCGATGTCGGGATTCTCCATTGCGTAGGCGAAGTAGTCCCTGAATCGCGTCTCGTGGATGCAGAACAGCACCTTCGTGCCCGGCACCGGCACGAATCTCATCCCGAGACTGTTCATGAAAGGCCGCTCCTTGCTGGCCTGATGCAGGTTGTCGGTGGCGGGAGCGCGGACGCTCCTGTCCGCCTCCGGTGCGGGCGGCGGCGTCGCGGCGGTCGCCTTGCCTCCACCGTCCGCGACGAGGACGAGGCGGAAGCCGTGGTGGTATGAGCGTGTCGCTGGCGGTGCCGCCTCGCGATTCGAGGAAAGCATGAAACCCTCCCCACTCCAGAACCAAGACCCGCCGCGGTTGGTCCGGCGTTCCTGCTTCTCGTCGAACCAGTCCTCGACCAACTCCCGCACGTTCCCGCCCATGTCGTAGAGGCCGAACCGGTTGGGCGCGTAGCTCATCACCGGCGCGGTCGTCGGGTAGCCGTCGTCGTCGTCCAGGTAGGGCCAGGACCGTTCGGTATTGCGCGGGACCTTCGCCTTGTGGCTTTGGTCGCTGTAGTTGCCGACCTTCGC
>CAYSZN010000286.1:5081-5595 GCA_964435425.1 uncultured Akkermansia sp.
GCAGGAGGGGGCCACTCGGCGCCCCAGGGATACTCCCGCACGATGCCGTTGAGGCTGCGGGGCGTGTCGTGGGGCAAGCGCCGCTCCCTGCCGCCCAAGCCCACGGCGTGGCTCCATTCCTCGTCGGTGGGCAGGCGGTAGGTCTTGCCCTCCTTCTTGCTCAGCCATTCGCAGAACTTCTGCGCTTCCTCCCAGCTCACCCGCACCACGGGATGGTCCTCGGGCCGCTCGGTGATCACGCAGTTGTCGAGGGTCTGGTTGCGCCAAGCGCCGTCGATGCCGGGATTCTCCCCGGCGTAGGCGGCGTAGTCCTTGAATCGCGTCTCGTGGATGCAGAAGAGCACGCCGGTACCCTCCACCGGCATGAATTTCATGCCGAGGCTGTTTTTGAACGGCTGCTCCTTGGTGGCGGCACCCCGGGGTTCGTTGCGGGCAGGAGTGCCCGCGCTCCCTTCCCGCAAGCTCTCGCGGAAGGCGAGCACGGCCCGCGCCTCCTCCAGCCGCCGCTCCTTGG
>CAYSZN010000287.1:0-5594 GCA_964435425.1 uncultured Akkermansia sp.
CCCTTCGCCTCGAGCTCCTTGGAGCGGCGCTCGGTGTGGATGAAATAGGTGTTGCCCCCGTCGATGATGAGGTCGCCGGGCTCGAGGAGCGGTACGAGCGAGTCGATCACGGCGTCGACGGCGTCGCGGTCGGCGGGATTGGCCCCGGCCTTGGACTGGACCAGCATCATGATCTTGCGCGGGCGCTCGATGCTGGCGACGAACTCCTCCAGCGTGGCGAAGCCATGCAGGTTCTTGCCGGGGTTCTCGGCGATGAACTGATCCGTCACCGAGGTGGTACGGTTGTAGACGGAGACGCGGAAGCCGCGGCTCTCCACGTTCAGCACCAAGTTCTGCCCCATCACCGCGAGGCCAATCAAACCGAAATCGCTTTTGCTCATTGAATTGTCTTTGGAATATTGGAAGAGGGAAGCCTATCCAGTATTCCACAATGGCAAGCCCTCATTTCACCGCTTCGATCTCCGACCGCCCGGTCGCGGCGGTCGAGGCCGAGCTGTCCTCGTCGACCCAGCACGGCGCGGACCTGCGTTTCCACGGCGTCGTGCGGGACCTCGAGGACGGACGCCCTCTCGCCGGGATCGGCTACAGCCACTACGAGGCGATGGCGTTGAAGGAGTTGCACCGCATCGGCGAGGCGATGGGGCACGAGCACCCCGGCCACCTCGCCGAGGTCCACCATGTCGTCGGGTACGTCCCGGCGGGCGAAGCGTCGATTCTCATCCGCGTGCGGACGAAGCACAGCGCCGAGGCCTTCGAACTCTGCCGCGAATACCTGAGGCGCATCAAGGAGACCGTCCCGATCTGGAAGCGGCCGGTTTTTGCGGATACGGAGGGGAATCCGGTCCCGCCAAGCTCATAACCCCATCGGAGGCCACCAAGTGGGGCGGAATCCCTTTCCGCCTCTCCAAGCCCGGCGAAGGGTGGAAAATCCGAAGCTCGAAATCCGAAGTTTGATCCATTCGGATTTCGAGCTTCGGATTTTCCATCCAGAAACAGGCCAAGATTTCCCGTTGCAGAGCATTTCATCCCTCCCCTAGGATGGAGACATGCCCTTTTCCCGACTCCTCCTGCTCATCGCCCTGCTCTGGCCCGCCCTGTCCTTTGCCGAACTTGTCCGTGTCGAGGTGAAGGAGAGGGTTCCCTTTGCCGCAGGACAGGGTTTCGGCCGCACCGGCTCCTACGAGCTCGTCGAGGGACGACTCTTCTTCGAGGCCGATCCGAAGGATCCGGCCAACGCCCGCATCGCCGACCTCTCCCTCGCGCCGACGAACGGGCGCGGGAGGATCGAGTTCTGGGCCGACTTCACCCTGCTAATGCCCGCCGACCCGTCACGGGGCAATGGCTGTCTCCTCTACGATGTCCACAACCGGGGCAACAAGCTCGCCCTCTGGACCTTCAACGATGCCGAGCGCAGCAACGTGCCGCGCGGGGCGGAGCATGCGGGCCACGGCTTCCTCATGCGCGAGGGCTACAGCGTGCTCTGGACCGGCTGGAGCGGCGAGATCCAGGACGACGGCACCGGCCGCCTCCTCGGCGGGATCCCCGTCGCCGTGCAGCCGGACGGCTCGCCCGTGACCGGGCGCAACCATGTCGAGATCGCCGTCGACGAGGCGGTGAAAAGCCGTGCCTTCTTCCAGAGCCCCTGGGGCATCTCCGCCGCCTATCCCGCGGTCTCCCTCGACCACGGCGACGCGGTCCTGACCAAACGACAAAACCGTCAGTCTCCCGCCGAGGAGGTGCCGCACGCGGACTGGGCCTTCGCCCGCTGGGAGGACGGCGCCGCCGTTCCCGACGCGACCCATCTCTATCTGAAGGACAGCTTCCAGCCCGGCTGGATCTACGATCTCGTCTACACCGCCCGCGATCCCCGCGTCTCCGGGCTGGGATTGGCGGGGCTGCGCGACGCCGTCTCCTTTCTCCGCTTCGGGAAGGAGGCCGGCGACGGCACCGGCAATCCGCTCCATGGACATCTCGACCGCGCCCTCGTCTTCGGCATCTCGCAGTCGGGCCGCTTCATCCACCATTTCCTCCACGACGGCTTCAACCTCGACCCCGCCGGACGCCGCGTCTTCGACGGAGCCCTGATCCATGTCGCCGGGGCGGGGAAGGGTCTCTTCAACCAGCGCTTCGGCATGGCCACCGTCTACGGCACCTACCGCGAGGGTGCGCTCGCGCCCACCGACTTCTTCCCCTTCGCCCCGGTGGAGCAGCTCGATCCGGCCACAGGCAGGACGGGCGATTCCTTCGCCCGCCTGCGGGAGAAGGGCGGAACGCCCAAGACCTTCTTCGTGCAAAGCTCGACCGAATACTGGTCGCGCGCCGCCTCGCTGCTGCACACCGACGTGGAGGGGAAACGCGACCTCGAGCCCGAACCCGACGTGCGCCTCTACCTCATCGCCGGAAGCCAGCACCTCGACGGCAGCGACGACATCGACGCGAAGGGCTCCTCCCGCTATCCCCTGAATCCGATCAAGCACCGTGGCCCCGTGCTGCGCGCGCTCCTGTCCGCGCTCGACCGCTGGGTCCGCGAGGACGCCGAGCCTCCCGCGAGCCGCTATCCCCGGATCGACGACGGCACGCTCGTCGATCTCGCCGCCTTCCGCGCGCAGTTCCCCGCCATTCCCGGCGTCGAGGCTCCCTCCCAAGCCTACCGTCCTCTGCGCCTCGACGCGGGACCGCGCTGGGAGACGGAAGGCATCGCCGACCAGGTTCCTCCGCAGGCGGGCGATCCCTATGCCACGCTCGTTCCCGCCGTCGATGCCGATGGCAACGAGCTCGCCGGGATCCAATTGCCCGAACTCGCCGCTCCGCTCGCGACCGCGACGGGCTGGAATCTGCGCGACGACGCCTATGGCGATGGAGGCACCCTCGCCGGTCTGGCGGGAGCCTGGTTCCCCTTTGCCAGGACGAAGGCGGAACGCGAAGCCAGCGGCGATCCCCGTCCCTCGCTGGAAGAGCGCTACGGAAGCCGCAGCCGCTATCTCGAGACCGTGGCGGAGTCCCTCCTTGAATGGCACCGAGACGGCTACCTGCTCGACGAAGACGTGCCCCGGCTGCTCGAACGGGCCACGGTGCAGTGGGGGTTAGTGGATCGTTGAGAGGGCCGCCAACGTTGTCACCGCGTCCCATTGGGGCGAATCGGACGTCCCTTCAACGCTCGACCGAGGCCAATGGCCTCGGCTACAGGTTCCACCTTCGAAACGCAGCGCTGTAGCCGCGTCCATTGGGCGCGGATCGAACGTCCCTTCGACGTCCGACTACAGATTCCACCTCAACGAGATGTTTCCACCACGTTGCTCAGTGGCAGCCGCAGCCGCCGCTGTTGCAGCAGCCGCCGGACAGCTCGTCCGGTTCGGGGAGGCGTCCCAGTTCGAGCGACTTGCCCACGAGGCGCGAGACCTGGCTGACGATGCCGTTGAGGGTCTCCTCGGCGTCCATGAAGGCGGCGGTGACGGGATTGGAGCGGAGATCGGCCTGGGCGGCGTCGTATCCGTCGATGTCGGCCTGGGTCAGCTCGCCGTCGTGCTGCTTCTGGTGAAGGCGCTCGCCGAGCTTGGAGAAGTCGCGGTAGGCGGATTGGGCGGCCTTGTCGTTGAAGAAGGCGTCGATCTTCTCCACATTGTCCCGGTACTCGCTGGATTGCAGGATCAGCGTGCAGAGCTCGCGGGTTTTGTCGAGAATGGCGGAGTTGGGGGAAAGGATTTCCATGGCGGAATCTCGCGCCTTTTCCCCCGATCACAACCGCCGATTCGGCGGGGAACCCTAGGACTCACCTCAGTTCGCCTCCGCCGCCTTCGTCTCGATCGGGACGGTCTTCTCGCGCGGCGACGGCTTGGCTTCGGAGATGTTCACGGGCTTGCCGGTCTTGTCGACGGCGATGAGGTCCTGGAGGATCCGCAGGGTCTCGCGCTCGTAGGGGCCGAGCTTGTGGGGATATTCCAGCAGCTTGTCCTCGGGGTCCTCCTCCTCGTCGGCACCGCGCGACATGCCGCTGAGCTGCTCCTCGGAGAGGTCGTCGCGCAGGACCAGCGTCTCGCTGAGGACGTTGTCCTGGGTCAGCTTGTAGATGGTGAAGAGATCCTTCTCCGCCTCGCGGACGGAGGCGAAGTAGGCGATCTGCGCCTTCTTGCGGGCCTCGCGGTCGGCCTCGGCCTTGGCGGTCTCCTCCTTGCGCTTGGCGAGGTTCAGGGAAATGGCGTTCCGCTCGATGCGCTCCTTCTCCTCGGCGATGTCCTTGAGGATGTACTCGAAATCCCGGCCCGAGGCGACCCGGTCGCCGGAGGCCTTCTGCAGCACCTCGTAGTCGATCGGCTTCTCGAAGAAGGGCAGGTAGCGGCTCGGCTCGATGGGATCGACGACGAGCGCGTTGGGCAGGGAGCTCTCGCCGATGTCGGCGACGTCGAGCATGGAGGGCAGGCGGATCTCGGGCACCACGCCGTGGCGCTGGGTCGAGTGGCCGTTGATTCGGTAGAAGGTCTGGATGGTCAGCTTCAGCGCCCCCTCCTGCTCGGGCTGCGCCGCGAAGGGCAGAGCGAGGCGACGCGAGGCGACGGGACGGAGCTGCTGCACGGTGCCCTTGCCGAAGGTCGACTCGTCGCCCACGACGACGGCGCGTCCGTAGTCCTGCAGGGCGGCCGCGAAGATCTCCGAGGCGGAGGCGCTGGCGTGGTTGACGAGGACAGCGAGGGGACCGCCGTAGACGGCCTCGCCATTGCGCGAATGCCGCTGGTCGCGGTTGCCGCGCCAGTCGAGGGACTGGACGACGGGGCCCTTGCGGATGAAGAGGCCGGTCATGTTGATGGCCTCCTCGAGGGAGCCGCCACCGTTGTCGCGGAGGTCGATGACGAGGCCATCGATCCCCTCGATGGTGAGGCGGACGAGGAGGCGCCGCACATCGGCGGTGGTGCTCGTCTGGCCGCCGTCCATGTCGGCGTAGAAGGAGGGCAGGGTGATCCAGCCCAGCTTCTGCTCGGCTCCGCTGGGATCCTTGGTGATGATGAGGTCAGCGGTGGCGAGGCTGTCCTTCAGGTCGATCTTGTCCCGCAGGATGTCGACGAACTCGACTTCGCCCGGCTTGCCCTTGGGAATGACCTTCAGCTTCACGATCGTCCCGATCTCGCCCCGGATGAGGTCGACGATGTCCGAGAGCTTCATCTCCACGACATCGACGAACTCTCCGTCGGCCCCCTGGGCCACGCCGATGACGCGGTCCTTCACCGCCAGCTTGCCGGCCTTGAAGGCGGGACCGCCGACGACGAGGCCCTCGATGGTGGCTCCGCCCTCGTCCTCGTCCTTCTGCAGCATCGCGCCGATGCCGGTCAGGGACTTGTTCATCCCGATGCGGAAGTTGTCGTACTGGGACTGCGAGAAATACTCCGAATGCGGATCGTAGGCCGCGGCGATGGACTTGATGAAGAGCGTGGCGACGTCCTCGGTGGTGTTCTCCTTGATCCGCTTGAGGATGCGGTCGTAGCGGGCGG
This sequence comes from uncultured Akkermansia sp., assembly GCA_964435425.1. Lineage (GTDB taxonomy): Bacteria > Verrucomicrobiota > Verrucomicrobiia > Verrucomicrobiales > DEV007 > Arctic95D-9. The sequence goes on from CAYSZN010000287.1 coordinate 5,481, forward strand.
AGACCTTCTCGTAGATGGATTTCTTCGATTCGGCCTCCTCCTTGGCGGACTTGGGCTTGACCTCGCGGCCCTCCCGCTTCGCCTTCTCGGCCTCCTCGGCGTTCTTCTTCTCGA
>CAYSZN010000288.1:0-5565 GCA_964435425.1 uncultured Akkermansia sp.
TTCGTGGACCAGGACGGCAAGCCCGGCTGGATCGGCGACGACCCTTCGCTGACCATCCACCACCCCAGCGTCTATGGCTGCTGGCCCACGGTCACTCCGTTGCCGGAGGCGTGAGCCCTGCCCCTTGTTCTCGTTGCTCTTACTCCCTACTCCTTACTCTTACTCACAATTCGGAAGTCCCGCGACACTTGGATGGAGTAAGAGTAAGGAGTAAAGAGTAGGAGCAAGAGTGGCCGATTCACTCTGCGCCGCTTCCCCACATGCAATCCGGGGTCCAAGCAGGCGAAAAGGGAACTCCTGGGCAGCGGTCACCGCCGCTTCCGCTCCTGCTTTTCAAAAATAGGCAGCAGCTCGGCCTCGATCCAGGCGAAGGCGGCCTCCATCCCCTCGTTGCGGTAGAGGGCGCCGATCCTCGCCTCGACGGCCGTGGGATTGCCGAGGCAGGCGAGGAACTGGTTCGACGTCATGCGCCGCTGCGTCTCTCCGCAGACGGTGCCGCGCTCGCGCAGGATCCAAGTGCGGGCGAAGAGGTCGAGGATGGTGTCGCCGATCCAGGCCAGTTCCTGCTCGCGGCGGCGGCTTTCGTCCTTTTTCGGGAGCTTCATCGGGCGTGGTCGCGGCGATAGGCTTCGAGGGCCTCCTCGGTGATGGTGTAGCGGGCGCCGCAGCGCGGGCAGCTGGCCACCATCACCTCCCCGCCGTCGAAGACGGAGGCGAGGGCGTCGTCGCTGAGGTTGGCGACGACCGGCAGGATGCGCTCCGGCCCGCAGCCGCAGTCGAAGCGGTAGACGCGCGTCTCCAGCAGGCTGAGAGTCTCGGTGCGGTCGACCGTGCGGATCGCCTCGTCGTCGAGGGCGGCGAGCCAGTCGAGATCGCAGTCGGGCTGGGCGGTGACGAGCACGAAATCGTCGTCGCCGTAGCGGAAGTAGCGGGCGGGCCGCTGCTCGCTCTGCCGGTAGTAGCCCTCGGCAATGGCGAAGAAGTCGAGCCGCTCCGCCTCGACGAGGCTCTGTCGCGGCTCGTGGCCGGCCACGGTGGTCTGGGAGATGAGGAGGTTGCGGTCGCGCTCGCGCACGTCCTCGGTGAAGAGCCGGCCGACGACGTTGCCGAGGCGGTTGCTGCCGGTGACGAAGACGTTCTGCCGCGGATTCTGCCAGCTCAGGGTCCAGGCGATGGCCTCGTTCCGGGGGCGCGAGGCGAGGTGGAGGGCGAGGGCGGCGAAACCATCCTTCAGCAACTGGTCCTGCGCCGTTTCGTAGCGGAGGCCGTGCTGCATAAGGTGCAGATAGTAGTCGGTGTAGAGGGGGGAGAGGTCGCCCCGCACGAGCAGGGCGTTGCGCTCCCTCACGAAGTAGCAACGGATATCGACCGCTTCGTCGGTCGCCTCTTCTGCGGGATCGTTCGGCATGGTGGGGCGGGCGGTGCCCGCGGCGCGTCAGGATACGACGCTTTCGGTATTGCGCGAACCGGGACTGCGGAAAAAATGTGGATTGAATCCCTCCGTAGCGGCGGCTAGAAGGGCCGGACATGGATGCATCTGACTTGATCCGAGTTCTCAAAGGCTCCGCCGACTTCGCCCAGGTCGAGGAACGCTCGCTTGGCGAGCTGGTCGGCGCGGGGACCATGGTGGAGCCGGCGGTGGGATCGGACATCGTCCGGCAGGGCGAGGTCGGACAGCGGCTCTGGATCCTGATCGAGGGCGATCTGGAGATTCTCGTCGATGGCGAGCCGGTGAACCGCGTCTTGCGCCCCGGCGAGCCGCTTGGCCAGATCAGCGCGGTGTCGGTCGTTCCCGCCACCGCGACGGTGCGGGTGGCGGTGCCGTCGAGATGCCTCGCCATCCCGGCGCCTTCGCTCCACCGTCTCTTCGGCCTGTGTCCCGATCTCGCCGAGGCGCTGCTGCGCTCGATGGCGAAATACCTCGGCTCACGCTGAGGGAGGCCGGTGGAGAGGCTGCGAAGGATAGACTTGCCAGGGAGGCAAGGGTAGGGCCGTGCGGCCCTTCGGACGTCCAAGCGATGCCCTTTCCTCGTCCTAGCCGGTCAGTCCGCCATTCGACGGCTCGGCAGAGACGCCTCGCCCCACCTTCGCCGGATCGGACGGCTGGCAGTGAGGCCAAATCCGCTCTAGGGTCCTTTCTAGAATCGTCCGGATCGGTTTCGAAATTTCGCCTCAGGGATCGATGCCCTGCTTCATCTCCTGCGAGAGCTGGAAGAGCCGGTGGACCTGCTTGAGGGGAATGTGGCAGATGTCGGTGCGGTGCTCTCCGCCGAGGAGGAGGGAGAAGGTGCCCAGTCCCTTGCCCTCGTCGCGCATGAGGGTGTTGGTGATCGACTTCCAAGGGTGCGCCTCCAGCTCGTAGCCCTTGCGCGTCTCGGTCATGATGAAGAGATGGCGGTCGGCGATGATGACGCATTGCTTCGTCTTGCTGAGGAGGCCGACCTTGGCCTGCACGGCGATGTAGTAGATGCTCTCGCCGCTGCCGACCACGTTCGACACTTCGCGGAAGGCGACGCCGACGCGCTGGGTGTCCTGGCCGTCGTCGACGAAGTGGGTGATCTGCTCCTGGACTTCGAAGACCTCGTGGATGGGCTTCCATTCGCCGATGCCGTCGTAGTAGACGAAGTCGTTCAGGCCGACCTCGCCATCGTTGAGAAGGCGCAGGAGGTCGTCCTGGTTGTAGGGACCGATGGGATCCCGCTCGCCGCGCTTCAGAATGGAGAATTGAATATCGGGATCCTCGGTGTCGCTCATGCCATGGACGGGGGGTGTATTTACAATGTGATCGAGTTTGAGTGAATTGTGCGCACAGGGCAAGCCTAAAAAATGCGGTTCGCGGGACTCCGCAGTGACGCCTTGGAAAGGACACCGGCGGAATTTGGGAGAGAAGGGACAGAGGGGCGATGCAGACTCCTCACTCCCCGGACGGGCGCCTCTGCACAAAGAGCCAGGCCGCGACTTCGGGATCGAGGTAGGCATAGGCGGAGATGCTGTGCGGTCCGCTCTGGAATTCGCGGTAGCGTGGTCGGCCGCCTTCCGCGAGGATCTCGCGGAAGGCCCGGCGCGACTCCTCCACAGGAACGATGCCGTCGTTTTCTCCGTGGAAGATCCACAGAGGCAGGTCGCGGAGCTTGGCGGCCTGGCCTTCGGGCATGCCTCCGCAGATCGGGATGGCGGCGGCGAAGCGTCCGGGATCCCGCACGATCCAATCCCAGACGCCGTATCCGCCCATGGAGGCACCGAGGAGATAGACGCGGTCGGGATCGATGGGATGGGTGGCGAGCAGCTCGTCCAGCAGGACCATGAGGTCGGCCAGGGCGGGCGCGGGCTCGGGGGAAAGGGGATGCACGGGCGAGGTCCAGGAAGCGGTGCGGGTCCACATTTCGCCGGGCGGACATTGGGGCGCGAGCACGAAGCAGGGGTTCTCGGCCTGCTGCTCCGGGGTGGCCCAGTAGCCGGCACCGACGACGCTGTTCCCGGTCGTCAGATGGGCGAGGTTGTCGCTGCCTTTGCCGGAGCTGCCGTGCAGGACGACGAGCAGAGGGAGGAGTCGGTCCCCGGTTTCAGGGACGAACCAGCGGTAGCGCACGGTGCGTTCCCGGCGGGGAAAGGTGCGGGACTCGAACCGTCCGGGATTTTCGCGCTCGAGCCGGGCCTGCCGGGCGGCGATGCCAGGGTCGAGGGCCTGGTAGGTTTCGGCCGGGATGATTTCGGGTTGTCCGGCGCGGATGTCGGAAGGCGCTCCAAAACCGAGGGCGAGCAGCAGGAGGAGCGGTTGGAAACGCAGGGCGGAAAGGATCGCGGCACGATGGGGGCGGATGTCCATTCCGGGCATGGTAGGGACGACATCCATTCCGGGCAAGTCCGGCCTCCGGGATGGACGACGGCCCCTCTCTCCTCGCGGTCTCCCAGCTCCGCCAGCAGGCGCTCCAGAGCCGCGAGTCCTCCGTGGATGTCTCCGACAAGATCCCGGTGGGGTTCCGATGGACTCCCCATTCCCCATGATCGCCGGGCAAGGCGACGGGTCAGCGATGCCCTCGGAAGATCGCGCCGAGAGCCATGCCCACGATGACGCCGAAGGAGACGGCGGCGAGAGGATTCCGGCGGACATAGTCGAGGGCGCGGTCATATTCGTCGCCGACGACGGCGCGGCCCCGGTCGATGACGTCGCCGGTGGACTCGCGCACGGTCTCGGTGAATCCATCGACTTTCTGCCGGGCGTATCGGCGGGCATCGCCCGCCAGTTCGCGGACGTCCTCGCGGAGACTCTCGACATCGTCGCGGAGGTTGTCGGAAGTGACGAGATTGTTCTTGGATCGGGTTCGGTTCATGGTTTGTCGGGTGTTGCGGGTTTGCGGTGGTCGTTCGCGTGCCGGTATCAGGCGGCGCTGCGCGAGCGACGGAAGTCGAGTTCAGCCAGCTCCTTGGCGACAAAATCGAGCGAGGCGCGGATGCGGTTGTGGAAAGCCCTCTGCTGGGCACGCTCGTGCTCGTTCGCGACGGACTCGCCGTTCATGAGATTGATGAGGACGCAGGCCTGCATGTAGACGGACAGAAGGAAGTGGAATTCGCGGTCGACGGCGACGAGGTCGAGTCCATCGGAGATCATCGCGAGCAGGGCGGCGCGGCCCACGAGACGCTCGCCGGGAGGGGTGGGTTCCTGCAGATCGGCGAGAGCTTCGTAGAGCACTTTGGAGATTCGCTCCCAAGGCCACCACTCCGGCGATCCCGCGGCGTGGTCGGATGTCCGGAGGCCGGAGTAGAGAGAGAGCGAACTGGTGACGGAGATGAGGGATTCCCGGAACTCCTCGGCGGGAGGCTGGCCGGCGTCGGCCGCCGCCATCGGGGTGGCGGCGCGCGCGGCAGAGGACTTCGCACTGGGTTCTTCGGCGAGCATACGGCAGATTCTGTGACGGGCGACGCTCATGGAATCTTAGGCGGGTGGAGCGGATGGAGGGGAAGGGCGCCCGGGTGGAGACCTCTCCCGCGGCCCCCGTTCCCGGACCGGCCTATGCAGGCCTGGCCGAGGGAGAGGTGGGAACGGGGGCGCAGGAGGAAAGAGACCGTCCGCGCACCGGATGGGCGGGGGTCAGTTCACGGCGTCCGTGACCGCATCGGCAGCGTCCTCGACGGCATCCTTGATTCCCTCGGCCGGACGGCTGTCGGTGGCGTCGTCGATCGACTCGCCGATCTGCTCGACGGGCCCCTTCGACTCCTCGCAGGAGGGTAGGACGCAGGCAAGGAGCGCGGCGAAAGGCAGAAAGAGCAGGATCGTGGTGGTTTTCTTCATCATGGGCATATCGGTGGGTTGATAGGATCTTGCTTTGCAAGACTTGGGCCAATTTCCCATCCCATTGACAGGGAACGGGTTGAGGTTTTCGATGAATCCGACCACCGACCTGGAGGCGTGCAAATTGCAAGCTGTCCCGTGCGATTTGCCGAAAGCAGCGGTGGTCGAACCCGTTCCGGCCACTTTTTCTTCGGCCTCGGCAAAGACCGACGAAAGCGGAATTCCCAACGCGGCGGCCAGCCTGAGCAGCGTATCGACGCTGGGGGAGATTTCCC
>CAYSZN010000289.1:0-5558 GCA_964435425.1 uncultured Akkermansia sp.
CGAGGAGGCGCCCCAGCTCCTCGATCTCGAGAGAGACGACGCGCCGGGCTTGTTCGAGGCAGTCCATGGAAAGGTGAAGAGGGAGGATAAGGCGGATCGGTGGCAGTTCAAGACCGGAGGAGGATTCCGGCGACCGGGATCGCCTTGATTTCGCCATGGCAATCGCGCCGCTTCCGGTCCAGAATGGAGGCGGTCCTTTTTTCCGATGAAAACCTCCCTTCGCTTCCTCGCCGCTTTTGCCGCCCTCGTTGCCGCCCTTGCCCCGCTCCGCGCGGACGACGCGCCCGGCCTCCACCTCTCCGGTGCCGACGGTCCCGGCAAGGGCAAGAAGATCGTCTTCCTCGCCGGAGACGAGGAATACCGCTCCGAGGAGGCCCTGCCCATGCTCGCGAAGATCCTGAGCCGACGCCATGGTTTCGACGCGACGGTGCTCTTCTCGACCGATCCGGAGAAAGGCCACATCGACCCGAACCAGCAGAAGAACCTCCCCGGCACCGAGGCGCTCGCCGACGCCGACCTGCTCGTGGTCTTCACCCGCTTCCGCGACCTGCCGCCGGAGCAGACCGCGCCGATCACGGCCTTCCTCAACGCGGGCAAGCCGGTCATCGGCCTGCGCACTGCGACCCATGCCTTCGCCGGGAAGATGGAGGATGGCGGCTGGACCTACGGCGACTGGCAGCAGGGCGGCTTCGGCCTGAAGATCCTCGGCGAGACCTGGGTCGCCCACCACGGCGTCCACAAGAAGGAGGGCGCGCGCGGCGTGGTCGAGGAGGCGAATGCCTCGCATCCGGTTCTGCGCGGGGTGGAGGACGTCTTCGCCGCCTCCGATGTCTACACGGTGAAAAACCTCAAGGGCGACGAGACCGTGCTGATGCGCGGCGTCGTCACCGAGACACTCGATCCCACCTCGAAGGCGGTCGAGGGCGAGAAGAACGATCCCCTTCAGGCCCTCGCCTGGCTGCGCGAATACACCGCGCCGAACGGCACTGCGAAGGGCCAGGCGTTCTGCTGCACCGCGGGCGCGTCGGTCGATCTCGTGAGCGAGGACCTGCGCCGCCTCATCGTGAACGCCGCCTTCCACCTCACCGGGCTGGAGGTGCCGGAGAAGGCGGACGTCTCCTTCGTCGATCCCTTCTATCCGAGCTTCTACGGCTTCATCAAGGACGAGACCTTCTGGCCCGGCCGCAATCTGAAGCCCGCCGATTTCGGGCTTGGGAAGGCGCCGGTGGCGGTGGATCCTCCCGGTACGCCCGAATGGCCGTTCAGGAAGACGGGTCCTAAGGGGTGACCCTCCTCATACTCCTACTCTTGCTCCTTACTCTTACTCCATCGAACGTCCTCAGCCCGTTCGGTTGCGAGTAAGAGGTAAGAGTAAGAGGTAAGAGTAAGAGGTAAGAGTGTTTTCAATAAAGCACCTGCAACAGCTCCACGTCGAACATCAAGGTCTGGTTCGGCCCGATCTTCGGCGGCATCCCGCTGGCTCCATAGGCGAGGTGCGGCGGGACGGTGAAGCGGTATTTCGCACCCTCCTGCATCAGCGGAATCCCCTCCTTCCATCCGGCGATGACCCGGTTCAGCCCGAAGGTCGCAGGCTGGCCGCGCTGCACGCTGCTGTCGAAGACGGTGCCGTCCGGCAGATAGCCGTGATAGTGCACTTTCACCTGGTTGTAGGACGCGGGTCTCGCGCCGGTGCCGGGCCGGAGCACTTCGTATTTCAACCCGGAGTAGGTCGTGTGGACTCCGCCCGGCGCCGGCGCGGCGGCGGATGGCGCGCCTCCGAGAGCGGAGGGGTCCATCGGCTTGACCGTCGGCGAGACGGGGCCGCCATCGCTGGAGCAGGCGGCAAGAATCAGGGCGGAGACCGGGGCGAGAAGCACGAAGGGGAAGCGGTTCATAGGAATGGGAAGATAGCCCGAAATCCAAAATCCAAAGCCCGAAAATGCGGAGGAGGGTTCACTCTCCGGCAGTCCTCCATCCATCGGCAAAAGGCTTGCGATGGATAGTCTTGCCGCAAGGCAAGGGTAGGGCCGCGCGGCCAACCGGGCGTCCAAGCGACGTTCGTCCCCCGAGCGGGCCGCTCGGGGCTACCTTTGGGCGGCTCCAACCCCCATGTTTCCGGTTCTGCCGGAGGTGTCTGATTCGCCGCCTCTTTCGCGGAGGAACTGGAGTGTTCCCCGCACATCGTCGGTGTAGAGGCGGTCGATGCCGAGGGCGAACAGCTCGCGCCTCTTCGCCGGATCGTTGACGGTCCAGGCGCCGACCTGGAATCCGGCGGCCTTGACCCGGGCGATGGCATCGCCGTCCACGCCGTCCTGATGGATCACGAGCGCCTCGAAGCCGCATTCCCGGGCGGTGGCGAGGTCGGCGTCGAGGTCGCATTGGGCGGGGCGGTCCCATAAGACGGTCAGCTCCGGCGCGAGCTCCTTCACCCGGCGCATCTTCGCGAGGCTGCCGTCGTTGAACCCGCACCAGGACTGAGCCCCCTTTTCCCCGATGAGCCGGATCGCGGCCTCGACCGAATCGTCCTTCGGCTGGATCGAGAGGCGGGTGCGGCGCTGCGTCAGGATCAGGTCGAGGGCTTCCGACAGCAGCGGCATCCTTTCCGGTGGGCAGGCCTCCGGCGAATGTCCGTGCGTCTCGCGGAAGCGATGGGCCACGTCGAGCTGCCGCAGATCCTCCAGCGACGAGGCTCCGATCGCGAGGTCCCGGTCCGAGGTGGCGGCGGTCGTCGCGTCGTGATGGACGACGAGATGGCCGTCGGCGGTGGAGAAGATGTCCAGCTCGATCCAGTCGGCTCCAAGCTCGAGGGCGTGGCGGAAGGCGCGCAGCGTGTTTTCGGGATGCTCCAGACTGCTCCCGCGATGGGCGGTGACGCCGTTGTGGAGGAAGGCGAATCCTCCGTCCACCAAGGTCTGCTTCAGCTCGGCGTAGGTCTCTCCGAGCAGGCGGGCGATGTGCTGCCAGTGCTCCTCCGTCATCTCCCCGCGGCGTCCGTGCCGGTCGCGGTAGTCCATCGCCTCGGCCCGCCTCCGCGAGGCGGGCCGCAGGGCGTCGGCGGGCAGGCCATGGACGAGGGAGGCGTTCGCGGCGATGGTCTTCGCGTAGTCGGCCGGTCCCAGCAGGCGGCGTCGCTCCTTCCACCATTCCAGCTCGAGCCGGGCGGCCTCGGCGGTGTCGAAATGCCTCCCGAGTCCGTCGGCGAGGATCGCGTAGTAGCGTTCCAGCAGCGGGAGGCAGCGCGGATCGTCGGTGTCGCTGCGGAAATGGAGGGCCGCGCGTGACGCCAGAATGGAGCTGCGCAGCCCGTCCCACCAGGAGAGCCCGTATTCGCCGCAGGAGACCCTCAGTCCGTCGAGGGCGAGGGCGGTCCAGCGGTGTTCGTAGTAGCTCCGCCACATCGAGGCTTCGAGCTGTCCCATCTGGACCGGGTCAAAGTCTGTGAGCGAGGGGCGGGCGAGCCGATCTTGAAGGGCGACCCCGGCGCATAGCAGCACGGCGGCGAGAAGGAGATGGCGCAGAACCCGGAAAAGAGGCCTGCCCGGTGCCGCAGCTTCGTGGGATTCTGGGGAATGGTCGGTTCTCATTATCGCAATGCTCACCCGAATGGATTCTACGGACGTCGTTCCGGCACCCAAGGAGGGGCGACATTCCTGTCGCCCGTCTGGTCGGGCCGGGCTTGCCGGGCGACAGGAATGTCGCCCCTCCTTGCGCTTTCCGCCGGGAGAAATCGATTGGGGCGCTCCATTGATTCTACTCTGGTAAATTGGAATTTCGACCAACGAAGCCCGGCAAAAGCAAAAGCAAAAGCCCGGCACCGCGTGCTGCGGGACCGGGCTTGCCGTGGTTTGGAATGGATGGAACCTCACTCGGCCGAAACGGCGATGGCGTCGTCGCCGCGCTCGCCGGTGCGGATGCGGACGGCGTCCTCGATCGCCGACACGAAGACCTTCCCGTCGCCGATCTTGCTGGTGGAGGCCGCTTTCACGATCGTGTCCACGATCTTGGCGGCATCGCCGTCCTCGACGACGATCTCGAGCTTCACCTTGGGGAGGAAATCGACCGTGTATTCGGACCCGCGGTAGATTTCGGTGTGGCCTTTCTGGCGGCCGAATCCCTTCACTTCGCTGACGGTCATGCCGTGGACTCCGGCTTCGGTGAGGGCTTCCTTGACTTCCTCGAGCTTGAAGGGCTTGATGATGGCTTCGATCTTCTTCATGGTTTTTCTTGTCGGATGGTTGGTGAGACTTGGGACCTCGCTATCAAAGCATCTTGTGTGCCAACCTCCGTAAACCGCTCGAAAGGAACGTCCAGACGGGTTTCCTGCACGGGAAAGGTTGGGAAATCGGGAAAGAGATGGTAAGTTTCTTACCGGCGGTTGGACAGGTTCCAACCAGCCCTGCTTGTTGCGATGGCGATACCGAACCTGCCCTGCGTCCTCGTGGTCGATGCCGACGTGGAGACCGTCCGAACCACGGGCGAGGTCCTCCAGGATGCCGACCTGCGCCTTGTCGCGGTTCCCGATGTGGAGGCGGCGGCGGCGGAAATGGCGCATCGGAGCTTCGATGCGGTGCTCTGCGAGCTCTCCGGCGCCTCCTTTGACGGCTTCGGATGGCTCCAGTCGCTGCGCCGCACCCAACCCCTGCTGCCCTTCATCGGCATGGCGCAGGCCTCGGGAAGCCGCTCGGCGATCGAGGCGGTGAAGGCGGGGGCCTTCGACTTCCTCGCCAAGCCGCTCGACCCTGCCGAGGTGCGCCGCGCCGTGCGTGAGGCGATCGACTGCTCGCGCAAGGGATCCGAGACGGTCTCGATCGATCCGCGCAACGAGATGGCCGAGGAGAGCGACACGCTCGTGGGCAACAGCCGCGCCATGCTCGATGTCTACAAGGCCCTGGGCCGCCTCTCGCCCACACCGGTCACGGTGCTGATCCGCGGCGAGACGGGCACGGGCAAGGAGCTCGTCGCCCGGGCGCTCTACCAGCATGGCCACCGCGCCCACCGGCCTTTCGTCACCGTGAACTGCGCCGCCATCCCCGGGAACCTGCTCGAGTCCGAGCTCTTCGGGCACGAGCGCGGCGCCTTCACCGGAGCGACGGCGACGCGGATCGGGAAGTTCGAGCAGGCCAACGGGGCCACGCTCTTCCTCGACGAGATCGGCGACCTCGACCATGCGCTCCAGGCGAAGCTGCTGCGCATCCTGCAGGAGAAGCGCTTCCAGCGCGTCGGCGGCAACGAGGAGATCGCCGTGGATGTGCGGGTCATCGCCGCGACCCACCGCTCGCTCGAGCGGATGATCGCCGAGGGCCAGTTCCGCGAGGATCTCTTCTACCGCCTCAACGTCGCCACGATCAAGCTGCCGCCCCTGCGCGACCGCACCGGCGATGTCCCCCTCCTCGTCCATTTCTTTCTGAAGCGCTTCGCCCGCGAGCTCGGCCTTCCCTCCGTGACGGTGGCGCGGAGCGCCCTCGCCTGTCTCGAGTCGGCGCGCCTGCCCGGCAATGTGCGCCAGCTCCAGAATCTCGTGCGCAAGGCCCTCCTCCGCAGCCGCGGTTACCCTATCG
>CAYSZN010000290.1:0-2337 GCA_964435425.1 uncultured Akkermansia sp.
CGGTCTACGGTCCTCCGGAGCCGGGGGTGGAGACCAGCTTCGTCAACCTCCTCGGTGTGAACTCCGCCGGGGACGCGACCTCTGCGGAGGCGGTACTGCAGCTCATCGAGCGGCTCGTCCTGCAGCCCAGCCTCGCGGCGGGGCGCGTCCTCCGCATCCTGCCGGTGACGAACCCGGTCGCCCTGGAGCTCGGCCATCCGGTCGAGGACGAGCCTCTGCTCACCTCGCTGGAGATGGCGGTCGAGGATTTCCGGAACCTCCCCTCGGACGGCTTCGTCGAGATCCGCCTGACCGATTCGCCCCGGATCTCGCTGACGGTCTCCGGCTCCTCGGAGATCGTCGAGGCGGCGCGCGACACCGAGGAGGCGATCCGCCGCCTGCGGAGCGAGAACTTCAGCGACGGCGTTCTCCTGCGCTCGGTCCGGCTGCGCCACGAGGGGCGCTGGCACGTCGCTCTGGAGATTCCGCGCGAATGGCCCTCGGCCCTCGCCACGCACTGGGCGAGCCAGGTGCTCGTGGTCTTCTTCCGCTCCCATCTCCAGCATCTCCGCCTCGCCACCCACGCGGCGGCGCGCTGGGTGGACTGAGGGGCGGTTCCCCCTTCGACCCCGAGCCGCCATGTCCCGCGAAATGGAAACGGAAAAGATCCTCGTCCTTTCGGATATCCACGGCAACGGTCCGGCGCTCGGAGCCATTCTGGGCGCCGAGCCGGGGGTCTCCCGCATCCTCTGCCTGGGCGACTACGTGAACTACGGGCCCGATCCCGGAGAAGTCCTGCGCTGGGCGAGGGCCACGCTGCGGGAGGGCGACTACGTCTCGGGAAACCACGCCCGCATCGCCTCGTCGCCGGACGAGCCGATCCCGCCGGGGGTTCCGCAGGTGGCATCCGAGCTGCTCCACTACACCCGCGCCCGGCTGAGGCGGGAGGAGCTGCTGTTTCTCCGCGAGCTGCCTCCGTCGGCGGATCTCCAGATCGGGGGGCGGCGCTGGCATCTCGTCCACGCGCTGCCCTCCGATCCGTTCTGGGGACAGCTCCACCACGAGGCAAGGCCCCAGCGCTGGGCGCTCGAGGTCGCCCTCGCCGGATTCCCCGAGGTGCTCCTCGTGGGCCACACCCACCGGCCGTTCCTCATCGAGAGGGGCGGAACGGTGATCGTGAATCCCGGCAGCGTGGGGCGACCGAAAGACGGCGACCCCCGGGCCTCCTACGCGGTGTGGGAGGAGGGGCGCTTCCATCTCAGGCGCGTCGATTACCGCATCTCGGAGACGGAGGCCCGTCTCTCGCGGCATTTCCGGGGATCTCTCCTCGCCGAGCTGTCGGCCTATCTGCGGCGTGGCGGAAAGGAAATTTTCGACGAGGATATGGCGGCATGAGCATCGACCATCGCGATCCCATCGCCTCGTTTGGACAGGCTTTCGACGAGGCCGCGTCGTTCCATGGACTGGAGCGCGTCGTGATCGGGCGGGCCGGAGGCGACGACCTGCTTTTCTGGACCCGCCCGGCCCGGCGCGGCCCCGGCACGCCGGTCTTCCTCTCCGCGGGCATCCACGGCGACGAACCGTGCGGCCCCCTTGCTTTGCTGGAATATCTCAAATCCTCCCCCTTGCCGGACCATTGCGAGTGGATCCTGGCCCCGATGCTGAATCCCAGTGGTCTGCGCGCGGGAACGCGGGAGAACGCCGACGGGATCGACCTGAACCGTGACTTCCTCCGGCGCGAGACCGACGAGGTGGGCGCCATGGTCGAGTGGTGGTCGCGCCGCCGTCCCCGTCCCCTCGTCCATCTCTCGCTGCACGAGGATTGGGAGGCCGAGGGATTCTACCTCTACGAGATCAACTCCGGCACCAGCCCGGCGCTCGGCAACCGCGTGGTGGAGCGCATCGCCAGCCTCTTCCCCCTGCAGGAGCGGGGGCCCGTCGACGACCACGAGCTCTCCAGCCCCGGCCTCATCCTGCATGCCCCGGAGCCTCACGACGCCGATGGCTGGCCCGAGGCGATCTGGCTGGCGAAACACCACCCCGTCCTCTCGCTCACCTTCGAGGCCCCCGGCACCTACGGTCCCAAGCTCCGCCGCACGGGCCTGATGGCCGCGCTCGCGGCGGCGGTCAAGCGAGTCGGCCAGACGCGGGCCGCCTGAGCCATGGAGGCGCGCATGGCCGCTCCATCCTCCGGCGCACCCGGTGGCGGGGCGGGGGAGAGGCGGGCCTGCCAAAGCGACCGATGACTTTCGACCTTGAAAATCCCCTCCCGCCGTTGATCCTACCCGAGTTCCCGGCGACCGGACCAACCGGAGGCGGGGGCTGCTCTTGAAATCCGGAGGAAACTTTCCAAACGCG
>CAYSZN010000290.1:2347-5553 GCA_964435425.1 uncultured Akkermansia sp.
CGGCGAATATGGGATGCGCACTCTCATCAACCTGGGAATCGCGCGCGAAGTGGGAAGGGAGGTCCTGTCCGCCTCGGACCTCTCCTCGTCCGACAATCTGCCGCTGAAGTTCGTGGAGCAGATCCTCGCCGATTTCCGCCATGCCGGCATCGTCGCGACGAAGCGGGGCAAGTTCGGCGGCTACTACCTGCAGAAGGATCCCGCCGAGATCAAGATGGGCGACATGGTGCGCCTCCTCGACGGGATGCTCGCGCCGATCCCCTGCGCGAGCGAGTCCTTCTACCAGCCCTGCACCTGCGCCGACGAGGACCACTGCGGCCTGCGCATGCTGATGATCGACGTGCGCAACGCGGTGGCGAACATCCTCGACCGCTACACCCTGGCCGACGTCGTCGAGGTGACCCTGCGGAAGATGCGGCGGGACAAGACGCCGATTCCCTTCTCGGTCGATGGCGGAAAGACGTCGTCGGGCGAGCCGGAGCGCCGTCGGCCGGATCCGGAGCAGGGCTTTCTCGCCATCCTCAACGGGGCGAAGCCGAGGGGGCGTCCGCCGAAGCGGAAGGGCTGACCAGGCAGGCTGCCGCCAGCGTCGCCGCGTCAGATCCCCGAAAAGATCAGCCACCACGCGAGAGCGCAGGCGAGGCAGAAGAGGAGGAGGAAGTGGAGTCCGTTCCGGCTGCGCTCCGCATGGTAGCGACGGCGTTCGGCATGGGAGAGGGCGGGTTTCCGCTTGCCGCGCCGCCCGCCGTCCCGGTCGGGGGGCGGCAGGATGCCCTCGCGCTTCATCTGCTCGCGGTAGGCGCGGGCGGCCGTCTTGTTCTCGAGGAAGTTCTCGATCGCGCCGATCTGGGCATTGAGCTGGTAGACCTGGCCGACGAGGTCGCCCGCCTTGGCCTGCTTCTTCGGCTTGGCCTTCTTCAGCGCGGGAAGATCCCAGGCATCGGTCGCTTTCCTGGTGCGGGAGCGGCGGCGGCGGTTCTTCGGCTGGCGGGAGAAGAGGCTCATGTCTTGGCAAAGGGGAAGGGGCGGCACCATCCAACGACGGACAGGGTTTGGTCCGCCACGGAAGAGGGTTGCGTCCGGGGGACGGCTCAGAAGAGCAGGAAGCCGATGACACCGATGACGGCGAAGCCGACGAAAGGCAGGGAGAAGGCGAACCCGCTCTTGAGCCAGTAGGCGAAGTCGCCGCGCCCGGCGCCGGCGGAGCCCGATCCGGGGCGGGGAAAGGGCGCGATCTTGCCGCCGAAGAGACCGCCCTTCTTCCCGCAGGCATCGATCATGGGCAGGATGTCGTCGATCTCGTCCTCCGCGGCCTCGATGTGGCCGAGGGCGCGCGCGAGCTCGGCCTTGCGGTCGGCACGGTTCCACATCTCGGGACGCAGTGCGTCGATGTTGGCGAGATGGCTTTCGAGACGCTCGTGGGCGGCGGAGCATTCCTCGGCCCGGTGCCGGGCTTCGGCGGCTTCGCGCTCGAGGATGCCGAGGCAGCGGTTCAGCTCCTCGCGGACTTCCGAGCGCCCGGTCTTGAAGAGCTGCTCCTTCTTCGTCAGCTCCTCGAGCTCGGCGGCCTGGCGCTTGATCTGCTCCTCCTGCTGGCGGAGCTCGCGCAGCTTGTCCTGGGCGGCCTGGTATTCGTCGTCGAGGTCGTCGCTGTAGGGGGTGACGGGCCGGAACTGCAGGGGATCGAACTGGAGGTCAATGTCCCGGTCGGCGTGGTCTTCGTCGAAGGAGAAGGTCTTGAGTTCGGCTGCTGCGGACATGGCGAGAGATAATTTTGTTAATTAACCTCTATTAATATTATGAATTGGTTGGAATTTCCAGTCTTTTCAGTTTTTTTTGTGAAAAAAACAAGGGAACGAAAGTGACGGCGGCCGTGAGGAGAAGCAGCGCGAGGATCCCGATCTGCTGGGACGGCCCGTGGTACCACAGGGGATCGACGGAATTAGTTTTAAAAACATCCCAGCGCAGCCAGGCGAGGAGGAGGACGAAGGCGAGGATGTAGATGAAGCTGCCGACGAGGCACAGCGTGCCGCCGAATCCGCTCACGATCTTGGCGGCGTTCGATTCGCGGAGATTGGGGAAGAGGACGCCGAGGCCGACGGCGAGACCGTTCAGGCCGAGGGCGAGCAGGCCGATGGCGGTGGCAAAGAAGGCGGAGTCGGCGGAGCCGAGGCGGAGATTGTAGCCGCCGATGCAGAGGATGCCGACGACGGCGAGACCGCTGCAGAGCGTGCTGGTGACGAACTTCTGGACCACGATGGAGGGAAGGCGCAGCGGCGACATGGCGAGGATCCAGAGGCGGCGGCCTTCGAGGCTGAACTGGGGAAAGACGAAGCGCGTGGTGAGGGTGGACAGGGCGAGGGCGCAGACGGAGAGGTTGAGGAAGGCGACGAGATAGAGGTCGCGGGGCTGGCCGAGGTCGCTGTTCATCTTCCGGAGGCCGCTGGCATAGAGCGCGAGCAGGCCGAAGACGACGGAGAACTGCACCCACTGCGCCGGTTCTCGGAAGAAGGTGTGGAAATCCTTCCGCGAGATGGCGGCGAGGGGGCGCCCGATGAGGCGGCCGAGCGCGGACGGCGTGGGGTAGACGCGTCTCAGGCGCTCCGCGGCGTTCTCCGCGGTCCGCTCCCGCCTGAGGGCGGAGACGGCGGAATGCTGGAGCGAGCGGTTCCAAGATCGGTAGAACCAGCGGTCTCCCGCGAGGACGAGGAGGAGGGTGGCGAAGAGGGCATGGCTGAGCAGCAGGGTGGGGTAGAGGAGCTGTCCCCCGTGGTGGTAGGGCCGGGTCCCGTCGACGACGGAGCCGGCGATCCAAGTGCTGGGTAGGGCGCGGTTGACGGCGATGCCGGTGTGGTGGAGGACCCGCTGGAAGGTCAGGGCCGCGCTGAGGCCGCTGTCCTGCGCGGCTTGGCGGTCCTCCAGGCCGGCACGGACGGCGGAGGCCGCGAGGAGGAGGACGGCCAGAGCCAGCGCGGCGGCGATCTGGCGGCGGCTCAGCCAGCGCACCGCGCCGAGGACGAGGAGCGCCCCGAGCGCGCTGGCCAGGACGAAGAAGAGGACGAGGACGGCGGAGGTCTTCAGGAAGAACTCCAGCCCGACCCCGCGCATCCGGGCGAAGGCGAGGAGGAGCGGAGCGAGGATGAAGGCGAGACCCCAGCTCGCGAAGGAGGCGGACTCGAAGCACTTCCAGAGGAAGAGCACCCGGT
>CAYSZN010000291.1:0-5531 GCA_964435425.1 uncultured Akkermansia sp.
CAGCAGGGTCGCCTGGCCGGGGTGCCGGGATTCCAGCTTGGCCTGCGCCGCCGCACGCGCCTCGGCCATCAGCGCAGCGGCACTCATTTCTTGCCTTTCTTCGGTGAGAGGGAACCGGGCGCGGCCTCACCCGTCTGATCGGTCCGACGCGTCTGATCGGCCTGCGCACCGGGGAGGTCGCCCTCCCCGGTGCCGGCCTCATTATGGGGCAGATCGGTCGACGAGGGGGCGGCATCCCCACCGGGAGACGATTCGCCCCCGGTTTGGTCAGCAGCCTGGTCACCGGGGATGCCCCCCTCGTCGGTTGGTGCCTGTGGCTCGGAAGCCCCCTCCCCTTTCGGGTCGGCACCTTGGGAATTTCTTTTCAGCTCGGCGAGCTCGGCCTCGAGTTCGGCGATGCGGGTCTCGTAGCCCTTCTCCACTGCCTGCCAGGCTTCCGCGATCTCGGCGAACTGCTCGGCGGTGGGAGCCGTCTTCCCGAGTTCGACGGCTGCCACTTCGCCGCAGCCCCCCTGAAATTTCGTATGCCGCTTCGCCGGCGGGCCGGTCCAGACCTCGATGCAGTCGTAGCCCGCCTCGCCGCGCGCCGTCGCGACCCGGCCCTTGAACTCGGCGAGGATCTCGGAGTAGAGACCGTGCCGCAGCACCTTCACGGCGAGCGGGTCGTCTTTGCGGGTGGCCAGCAGGATCGCGGTCTTCATCGTGGGAGGGGTGCCCCGCCCCGGCGAAAGGAGGAACCGGGACGGGGCGATGGCGGCGGAACGAAGCGTTGGGACGGAAAGGGAATCAGGAAATGAGGATGGGCTTCAGCGCGGCGGTCTCGCCGACCGCATAGCCGTAGTGGCACTCGATGAACTGGGCCTCCTGGTCGGTGTCGCCGTAGACAAGGTGCTTGTATTCGAGGACAATGTCCGACTCGTCGTCCTCCACGAGGCGGTAGTCCACGAGGTTCCCCCGCAGCATCTTCTCGCTCGGCTCGACCGGGGCGAAGCCGACGAGGATCGCCGAGGGGAAGCTGGCGAAACCGGCGAGGTTCTCGAAACGCTGGCAGGTGCCCGCGCTGACGTCGCTGCTGAAATTCACCGCCGCGCCTCCCGGCGTCGCCGACACCTGGAAAGTGTCCGCCGTCGCCTCGATGACAAAGTAGCGGCCCGTGTCCGCCGTCAGGCCAGTGCCTCCCGTCAGCGACGGGAAGCGCACCCGGTCGCCGTTGGCGAGCCCGTGCGCCGCCGCCGTGAAGAGGTCCGTGGAATGCGCCGCCGTCACCGCGAAAGCGGGGCCGTTGTTCATCCGCAGGCCGGCGGTGCCGAAGCTGTCGAAGCCGAGGATCCGCTTCAGCGTCGCGTCGCGCAGGGCCTCGACGCTGCCGCTCTGGCTCGCGTCGAGGATGGCGGGTTGCTGAACCAGATTGAAGTAGTGCGCCGGGCTGAGGAGCAGGCCCCGGCCGGCTTCCGGCCAGTAGTCCTCCATGCACATCTTCGCGAGCTGGCCGACTTCGCTCTCGTCAAAGTTGTCGGAGATCACCGGCGGGATCGTCTGGCTGGAGAAGTCCGCCGAGCGGACCACGGAGAGCACATCCGACATCACGTCGAAGGCGAGCTTCTCTCCCTTCAGCCGGCCGTGCATCTCGGGATCGAAGGCGGGTTGACGGGAACGCTCCGTCGAGGTGAAGCTGATGCCCTGCACCTTGTTCCGGGTCGGCTTGATCTCCTTGCTTTCGGTCGCGGTGCTGGTCGCCAGGGCCAGATAGGAGCCGTCCGGCTCGCGGCTCTGCGACTCGGAGCTGGCGAGCGGGTAGTAGGGGATCGCCATCTTGTCGGTGCCTTCGAGCTGGATCTTGCGGAACACGACCGAGAAGACCGTCAGCGGAATGATGGCGCGCTTGAAGGCGCGGAGGGAGGAATTGAGGACCTTCGTCAGTTGCAGGTCGGAGGAGATGATGTTGGGCATGATGCGGGATGGGGAGCGGGTGCTTTACTCGGGTTCGCGGTGTCAATCGGCGGTCACTTCCCGCCGGTGGCCTTGGCCGCCTCGTAGCGGCGGATCAGCGCGGCTTTCTCCTTGTGGGTGGGCAGCTTCGCGAGCGCCGCCTCCAGCTCCTCGGTGGAGGAAGGCAGATCGTTCGCGTTACCGCTGTCGTCGGCGGCGTGGAGATTGCTCGCGGGGAAGCCGAGACCGGCGACGATCTCCTGCGCCTGCTCGGCCACGGTCTTCGTCTCGCCTTTCAGCTTCTCGACCTCGGCCTCGGCGGTGGTCTTCGCCGTGGTCGCGGCGGCCAGATCAGCCTTCGCCGTGGTGAGTTCCGCCTCCTTCGCGGCGAGGGCGGCGGTGAGTCGCGCCACTTCCTCAGCGGCGGTTCCTCCCTCTCCCTTCGCGATGGCGAGCTCGCTTTCGAGCGAGGTGACTCGGCCGGTGAGGGTGGCGGCCTCGGCGCGGGCGGCGGCAAGCTGCTCGCCGATGGTTCCCTTTCCGCCGCCGCCGGAAGAATCGCCGGGATCGGGGGAGAAGAGGAAGGGGCGAAGCCAAGAAGACCGAGGGAGGCGGTCTGGGCACTGGAGGCGGTCCCGCCGAGACCGAAGACTTGTTCGGCCGAGGCGAGGACGGCCACCGCGAGAGGAAGCAGGAATTTCGTCATGCCCCTTCGCGGGCGTCAAACCGTGGCTGCGTTCCCAGCGTCTTGGACGAACTGAACACAAGTGGCCGATCTATTCCGCCGCCCCTGATGGATTCCGGTTGAGAGTTCTTCCGGTATCGCCATTACAGTGTCTATGAAAGCCCCCTCTACCCGCGGCGGACCATGGCACATCAGCGAGATCCTTCCGAGTGTGCGCAAGTCCATCGTTCAAGCATATTCGGAACAGCTCTCAAATCAGCGTGAGAAACTCCTCCCAGCTCCCGACGAGCCCATCGACGAGATGCCGCTCCTGCGCTCCGGGGCCGGTGAAGGTCTGGCCCTGCATGGTCTCGCCGGCCACCTTCGGGCGCGTGGACGCCACTGAGGAAAGAAACCACCCGTTCACCTCGTCGACCCGCGCCTGGAGCAGCTCGCGGTCCTCCTGCGTGAGAGGCTTGCCGGGCAGTCCGATGCCCTTGTGCTTCCCCGCGCCGAAGAACTCGAGGCGCACGCCCTCGATCTGCATCCGCACGGTCTCGTCGAGGAAGGCGAGGTAGGTGCCGATGGAACCGATGGTCGAGCTCGGCGTCGCGTAGAACTCGTCGGCCTGGCTCGCGAGCCAGTAGCCGGCCGAGGCGCAGCGCTCGTCGGTGAAGGCGTAGACGGTCTTTCCCCTCACTTTCGTCACCGACCGGATCAGGCCGGCCAGCTCGGGAATGCCGGTGACCTGCCCGCCGGGGGTGGCGAGGTCGAGGATCATCGTCCTCACCTCCTTCGCCGCCGTCGCCTGCGCGACGGCGTGGCTGATCGCATTGATGTCCGTAACGCCGTGGCAAAGCTCCTCCATGAAGGACGCGTTCTTCGCGAGAATCCCATAGATCGGCACCACGGCGATCTCGGGGCGGCCCTCGACCGTCCAGTAGAAGCGGCTGTCCTCGCGGGTCGGGCCGCACCAGGAGGCGCGCCGCCCGGTGAATTTGTTCACGGTCGGTTTCTCGGCGGCCGCGACCCCGATATCCATGCCCTGCCCGCCGACGATGCGCGGCCACAAGGTGGCGTGGATGGAATGGAAGACGGTCTCGTCGATGCAGAGCGGCTCGCAATAGACCGCGTTGAAGAGCATGGGATATTGTTTCATTCGTCGTCGGGATCGGTGTCGTCGTCCTCGTCGTCGGGATCTTCGTCCTCGCCCCTGGTGGAGGACTGCGAGCCGACGTTGGTGCCGTAGAACTGGGGAAAGGCCTCCTCCATGGTGAGGTGGCGTCGCGCCGCCTCCTTCTTCATGAACTCGCGCTCGTTGAGGTAGTCGGTGACCTCGGCCTTCCAATCCTCGCCCCGGTAGCCGTAGAGGGTGCGGAGGGTGATCATACCCTGTTTGTATTGCTCGATGTGGAGCTTGCCGTCCTTCCCGAAGTCCACGGTCATGCGGGCCGGGGTGAGCCAGGTGTGGCGCCACCAGTTCGGATGATGCTCGATCTCGCCGAGGCGGATCATGTCGGCGACGTGGGCGATGTAGACGGGGGCGCAGTAGGTCTCGACGAGGGTCTCCTGCAGCTCCTCGATGCGGTTCTGCGTGCCAGCCATGACGAAGCGGGTCGCGGCCCCCGACAGGCCCACCGCATTGTAGAACACCTCGGGGAAGAAGCCGGCCCCCAGCGCCACATCACGGATGAGGCCGTCGAGGTGCGCGGCGATGTTCGGGTGCGGACGCTCGTCGTGGAGGATGCGGAATTTCTTCCCGGCGGCGAGCTCCTCGACCTGGCCGGAGGCGAGGAACTTCTCCAGGGTGATCTTGCCGCCAGGGGTCTCGACGGCGACCTTGGGCCGGGGCGAGAGGGAGCCGGGGCCGCCGGCCGGGCCGGTGGAGGGCAGCTCGCTTTCGATGGCGTAGCCGATCTGCTGGCTGAGCTTGATCCCCTTGGTCGTGGCGGCGAGGATCTCGCCCCGGTCGAGCAGTCGGCTCACGGCATGGTAGAGGCAGCCGAGGCCGCGCACCTGCCCGATGCGCTCGTAGTCGCCGATGAGGAAGGCGTGGTCGGTCGGGACATCGACGTGGGTCTGCCGACCGTCGCGCGAGGAGAGGATGCGGTAGGCCAGGGGGGCCCGGTGCTGGTCGAGGAGGACGCCATCGACCCAGCCGCGACCGCCCGCCGCGCCGGTGCCGATCTGGTTGCCCTCGTAGAGGCCGACCCGGAGCGAGCCGGTGTCGGTGCGGGCGAGCACGCCGAGGACGTCGCCATCCTTCATCCAGCCTCGGACCACGGCCCGCTGCGAGGAGGGGAAGCTGTATTTTTTCGCGAGGTGGAAGGTGTTCCTCGATCCGGTGCGCTCGCGGAAGCGGCGGGCGATGCGGTCGTCGAGGCCGGGATTCCCGGTCAGGGGCTGGGGCATCAGCCCTGTGCCGCAGACCATGCGGGCGATGCAGGTGATGGTGCCGCGCACGAAGCCGATGCCGTTGTGCATCGCGCGGGTGCGGCGCATCAGCCCGGTGCGCGACCAGCTATCGACCTCGCGCTCGCTGTCCAGTTCGGGGAAGTAGACGAAGCCGCGCGCCAGCGACCAGTCGGTCCCAGGAAAGGAACCCATCGAGGCCTGCGGGGAGGGGTCGGCACCGTTGAGACGTCTCAACGGTCCGGCGGGTTTCTGGTAGCGTTGGCGCTTCTTTCCCATGTCAGCCCCACTCGGATCCCAGCGCCCGGCCCTCACCGGCACCAGCGCCTTGACCGCCGCGCCGGCCTTCGGCGTGCGCCGGTTGACGGTCCCCGCGCCCACCTTCCTCGGCGCCAGCACCCGGTCGATCTGCGCGGCGCTGATGGAGAGAACCCCTTCGCGGACCTCTGCGGGGAGCGCGCCATGCCGTCTCTCGTAGAACGGCAGCCACGTTCCGAGCATCGGCTTGAGGCGCTTGCCGCAGGGC
>CAYSZN010000292.1:0-1228 GCA_964435425.1 uncultured Akkermansia sp.
CAGCAGATCGCGCAGCATCGTTAACTCTTCTGTCGAAGGCTCGCGCGCCGTCACCGTGCGAAAACCCCACGCCAATCGCGCCGCGTCGTCCGCGCCCCCTTCGGTCAGCATCCGTTCGCCCAGCTTGCGCGCGGCTTCCAAAAACGTCGGGTCGTTCATCAGCGCGAGCGCTTGCAGCGGCGTGTTGGTCGGGCTGCGCCGCGCCACGCAGAACTCGCGGTCGGGCGAGTCGAACGACGCCAACGTCGGGTGCGGCACCGTCCGTTTCCAGAAGGTGTAGAGGCTGCGGCGGTAGAGGTCGCCCCCCGTGCCGACCGTGTAGCTCGCCCCCGGATAGTCGGCCGCCACGACGATCCCCTTGTAATAGTCCGCGGGCTGATAGGGATACGCTGGCGGTCCGCCGAGGGCCGGGTTCAGCAAGCCGCTCACAGCCAGCGCCTGGTCGCGAATCATCTCCGCCGTCAGCCGTTGTCGCGGTCCGCGGGCGAGGAGGCGGTTCTCGGGATCGCGCTGGCGCAGCGCGGGATCGGCCCCGGAATGCTGGCGGTAGGCGTGGCTCGTGACGATCCGCTTCACCAGTTTCTTCATGTCCCAGCCGTCCTCGACGAAGGTCACGGCGAGCCAGTCGAGCAGTTCGGGATGGCTCGGGGGTTCGCCCTGCGAGCCGAAGTCCATGCTCGTTTTCACCAGTCCGATGCCGAAGAACTGCTGCCAGAACCGGTTCACCGTGACCCGCGCGGTCAGGGGATGCTCCCCGCTGACGAGCCAGTTGGCGAAGTCGAGACGGTGGTAGTCGCGGTCGGCGGGCTTGGTCGGCAAGGGAGGCAGAAAGGCAGGCACGCCGCGCGAGACCTTTTCGCCGGGCTGGTCGTACTGGCCCCGCTCCATCACGAAGCTCTCGCGCGGCTGCGGCAGGTCGGCCATGACGAAGGTGACGGGCACGCTCGATTCGACCCTGGCTTTCTCGGCCAGCAAGGGCGCTTTCTCGGCTTCGAAGGGCAGGAGCAGATCGCGGGCGCCGTCGTAGAGGTTCGACATCCAGAAACGGAAGATCGTCTCCGTCTCCTCGCCGCTCCACTCCTCGGGCCGTTTGCCGCGCACCGCCTCCCGCAGGGCTTGGGGCAGCGTGGTGACAAGCCGCCCCTGGTTCTGCTCTTTCCAGACCTTCCAGGACCAGGCGGGGCTTTTCGCGGTGTCGGTCGTCGCGGCGACCCCGAGCCGGTCCCAG
>CAYSZN010000292.1:1238-5527 GCA_964435425.1 uncultured Akkermansia sp.
GCTGCTGCGGGAACTGATCCTCGCCGCCTGTGCCGAGCCGGTCCCAGGCGACCGTGCCGCCGTATTGGGTGAAGGCGTAGCCATCCACCTTCGTCCCCGCCTTCAGGCCGAGCTTCTCCGCAGACACTTCGAGACGCACCCATTCGCCCACCTTCGGCAGCGGACCCATCGCGACTTTCTCGATCGTGCCCAGCTTGCCAAAAGGAATCTTCTCCTCGGCTCCCCAGATGGCGCGATGCTTCCATCCTCCGGTGTGGAACTGGACCATGATGGCCTCGGGCGGGTTCGCCCGGTCGAGCCAGGCGTGGACGAAGACCGTCCCCTTCGCCGGCACCGTGAAGCTGGCCCCCCCGCTCCAGAAATCCTGCGCCACCGATGCCCCGGCGGTACGGGTGAGGGCACGGTTGCCACTGAAGACCGGGGCCTGCCCTTTCACGTTCCAGCGCAGGGGCTCGCCCGCGACCTGCGGATTCGTCCCGGCGGGAAAAGCGTCCTCGAACCAGACGGCCTCGGTTTCGCGCGGGGCCGGAGGCGGATCCAACGTGCCGGGGTCTTCGTAGTCGATCCGCGAGACCCGCTCGGCGATGCGCTCATCGACGGCGGCGATCCCAGCGTTCAGTTCCTCGATCCGCCGATCCTGCTCGGGCGAGGTCAGCCGCAGGACGGGTGGAGTGGCAAGCTGGTTCCCGTCCATGGCCGGATCGGCCGCGCTGTGGAAGAAGGCGTACATCGAATAGTAGTCCTTCGCCGAGATGGGGTCGAACTTGTGGTCGTGGCAGACGGCGCAGCCGGCCGTGAGCCCCATCCAGACCTCCACCGCCGTGGTCGTGCGATCGACGGCGTAGCGGTAGATCCACTCCTCGTTGATGCTGCCGCCCTCGCTCGTGGTCACGTTGCAGCGGTTGAAGCCCGAGGCGATGAGCTGCTCGCGGGTCGGCTCGGGGAGGAGGTCGCCCGCAAGCTGCCAGCGGGTGAAGTCGTCGAAGGGCAGGTTCGCGTTGAAGGCCCTCACGATCCAGTCGCGATAGGGCCACATGGATCGCTCGTTGTCGAGGTGCAGCCCGTGGGTGTCGGCGTAGCGGGCGAGGTCGAGCCAATAGCGGGCCATGTGTTCGCCGTAGGTCGCGCGTCCGAGGAGGCCATCGACGAGCTTCCCGTAGGCGTCGGGCGAACCGTCAGCAAGAAAAGCCTCGACCTCGGCGGGAGTCGGTGGCAGTCCGGTCAGATCGAGGGTGACGCGGCGGATGAGCGTTTCCCTCGATGCCTCGTCGGCAGGTTCCAAGCCCTCCTTTTCCAACCGTTCCCGTAAAAAAGCGTCGATGGGATTTTCGCCCCCCGCCACCACCGGGACCGACGGTTTCTCCGGCGCGACGAAGGACCAGTGCTGCTGGTATTCAGCCCCCTGCTCGATCCAGCGGAGTATCGTCTCCTTCTCCTCCGGCGTCAGGGCCTTGTGGAAATCGGACGGGGGCATCACCTCGTCCTTGTCGTCCGAGAGGATGCGTTGCCACGCCTCGCTCTTCGCCGGATCGCCCGGCACGATGGCCGCGTAGCCGCCGAGATCGGCGACGGCTCCCTCGGGCGTGTCGAGGCGCAGGCCCGCCTTGCGCTCCTTCGCGTCGAAGCCGTGGCAGGCGAAGCAGGCGTTCGAGAGGATGGGCCGGATGTCGCGGTTGAAGGCCAGCCTTTCCCCGGCCGATGCTGGGGCCATACCGACAGCGGCCAAGGCCAACGCAAAGACGACCCGTCCTGATTTCGGAATGTTCATCGCGGACTGGAGAGGGTCAGGTCCCCGACCCAACCCTGTCCAGCCGGAAGCGTAGCCCGGACGAACCCGGAGACAATGCCGGGTTCGCGTAGCGTAAGGCTCACAGGATCTCGAAGATCGCCTCGACCTCCACTGCCGCGCCGGTGGGCAAGGCGGCGAAGCCGAGGGCGCTGCGGGCGTGGTAGCCGTCGCCGTCCTTGCCGTAGAGTTCGTGGATCAGGTCGGAGGCCCCGTTGATGACGAGGTGCTGGTCGGTGAAGTCGCCCGCCGAGTAGACGCAGCCGAGCAGCTTGATGCAGCGCAGGCCGTCGAGCGTGCCGTGGGTGTGGTGGACGGAGCGGAGGATCTTCTCGAGGCAGTTCTTCGCGGCGGCGTAGCCTTCCTCGACGCCGAGGTCCTTCCCGAGGACGCCCTTCAGGTCGCTGACGTGGCCGGAGGTGATGAGCTGGTTGCCGCTGCGGATGCAGAGGTTCAGGTATCCGGGAGTGATCGGGGACAGGTCGATGCCGAGGGACTGGGCTTTTTCTTGGGGTGTCATATGCGGGGAGGAGGTAGCCGCGCCGGGCGATTTTTTCCAGTGCGAATTGCGGCGTGATCGGGGGCGGGAAAGGGGCAAAAAGATTTCGGGTAAAAAGATGGGGCGAAGGATTGGAATCTTTCTGCCCCTAATCTTTTTGCCCCTCGTCCCCTTGGCTCCGATCAAGGTTTGCCCGGCCAACTCCAGCGCACTCCGACACCATCCATCTTGCCTTTGGGAAAAACAGAAGGCCCAAGCTGAGCCCCGCGCATTCCCTCGGCTTCCTCGATGCCGACAAGTTCCCCTTCGATTTGATTCCCCTTCCAAATCGCATCATCAGGAGCGCTTTCCACACGGACGGCGGGCCTTCCTTTGCGGGCGATGACCTGATTGCCCTCGAAACGCAGGCCGCGCGGGGCGAGAGTCGCCTCCTTCACATCGTTGTGGCCGATCAGAATGGCTTCCTTGCAATCGAAAATGGAGTTGTCCCGGATCTCCACATCGACGACCTGATGATAGCCGTGGTCCGGGCTGTCTGGGATGCCGTTGACGAGGCAGATGGCGCTGCGGAAGCCGTCGCCCTCGAGACCGGAAAAGAAATTCCCCACGATCCGATGGCTTTGGCCGATCACCCGGACGCCGCCGGTCCCGCTCACCCCGCTGCCCACGAACGTATTCCCCTCGACAAGGCAATCGTTCCCATGCCTCAAGGTCAGGGTGCCCGCCGTCTCCGTAAAGAGATTGTTCCGGTAGACATTGCCGCAGGACTTGTTGGAAATGCACTCGGTCTCTCCGTCGCATCGATTGAAAACGTTGCCCTCGACAAGACAGTTCGCCCGGATCGTTGCGGTCTTGCTGTCTCCGATGCGGATGGTTTCGCCCCCATTCTTGCCGAGGCGGGGACGGTCGACGAACGCGTTTGCCAAAATCCGATGACCACCTGTGTCCTCCTCGCCCAGCCAGACCACGAGCGTGGCCCCCTCGTTCTTTTTGCCCAACAAAGTGCAGTGGTCGAACTGGTTGTTCGTTCCGAAGATCCCGACCCAACGGTTCTTCTCTTCCTGCGGTGTGGAATCTTCCTGCTCATAGAACATACAGTCCGTCACCCGGCAATGGTTGGCCCGCCGCTTCGAGTCGATGCGGAACTCCAGCCAGTCGGCCTTTGCCCCGCCCAGATTCATCAGCGAAAACCCGCTCACGACGAGATGCGAGCCGCCAAGACGGATGCGCGACGCCCCTGTAAAGATCGTCTTACCCGGCTCCTCCGCGCGGATGGTGATGGGATTGCCCTCCTCCCCTTCCCCGTCGAGGCGCAGGTCGACGTCCTTCCATTGGACTCCCGACGCGAGCACGACGACATCGCCCGGCTTCGCATCGCGCACTGCTTTGCGGACGGACTCGGGATCGGAGACGAGAACCTCGGCGGCGAAGGCCGGAACGGGGGCGAGGAGGAAGACTGCGGCCAATTTTTGCAACAGAAGGGAACGACCGGGCGTCCGCCAGGTTTTGGAGTGCGGCGGTCCTCCGCCGCTTTGAGGGCACCCGTCCGCATCGGCGGGGGCAAGTGCGAAATCGACTTGGCGGGAGCGATGGCCGTCTTCCCCCAAAGCGGCGGAGGACCGCCGCACTCCAAGACGCTGCCGCGCGATTCCTGCCGCTTCAGCCCGGCGCAAGGCGTCCCTGCATCCAACTAGGAGTTTCATCGGTTGATAGGTTTGGACCACCTCATTTCGTCTTCCTCACAAACACGCGAAGCCGCGCCGTCTCGTACCTGCCGGCGTTCCCGGCGAAGGTCCAGTCGTGGGAGCGGGGATCCTTGGAGCTGTTCCCGATGCCCAGATCCGCTCCGGGGCCGGCTTTCCAGTGGTTGATGGCGAAGACGGTCTGCTTCGCGGCGGGATGGTGGACCTGCATGGAGCCGTAGCCCGCCACCGGGGGCGCGTAGCTGTCTCCGAAATCCCACACTTCCCCGGAAGCACCGGACACTTGAGCTTTGTTCTCCGG
>CAYSZN010000293.1:0-5526 GCA_964435425.1 uncultured Akkermansia sp.
CCGCGATCCTGCGCTACGCCAACATCGCCGGAGCCCTCGCCACCCAGGAACGCGGTGCCCAGGAAGCCATTCCGACCCGGGAAAGGATCGAACTCGCCATGAGGACCGACGAATCCCCGTCACAGGGGGTGGGAATTGGAGCAGGGCGATAGACTCTTTTTCCACGGCAGTGAGGTCGCTCTGACAAATAATCTTGGAAGCCCCCTTACCGAAGGGTAGAATCACGTCATGCCCGTCCATCTCGCGGCCTGTGATCGTCGTCAATTTGGAGGCCTCTTACTCGGAGCGGGAACCGCTTGGCTGGGAGAGCTCAGGGGAGAGGAGACCGGCGAAAGGTTCGTGCTGCTCGCGGACACCC
Source organism: uncultured Akkermansia sp. (assembly GCA_964435425.1). Taxonomy (GTDB): domain Bacteria; phylum Verrucomicrobiota; class Verrucomicrobiia; order Verrucomicrobiales; family DEV007; genus Arctic95D-9. Next base: position 359 of record CAYSZN010000293.1, read on the forward strand.
ACATCGCGGCGGACCCGGATTTCATGGCCAACGGCACGTTGCTCGCGGGCAACCTCCGGCGAGTCGTCTCGGAAATTCTCGAAGCGGCCAAAACCGAGCCCATCAGCGGCGTGATCATCGATGGAGACTGCGCATTCATGTCCGGAGAAGAAGGCGACTATCGGACTTTCGGCCATCTCCTCGAACCGCTTCAAACGGCGGGCATTCCCATCCACCTGACCATGGGCAACCACGATGACAGGGATAAAATGCTCGCCGTGATGGCAGAACGTCGGCCCGAGTTCCCTCCGGTCCATGACAAGTTCGTCAGCATCATCGAATCGAAATCGGCAAATTGGTTCCTCCTTGATTCCTTGGCGGACGCCCACCAGATCGCGGGCAGTCTGGGCCAAGCGCAGCTCTCTTGGCTTTCCGAAGTTCTCGCCTCCCACCCAAACAAGCCCGCCATCCTAGTGGGCCATCACCACCTCGAAACGGATCCCGCCTCTCCCTCCGCTACAGGCTTGCGGGATTCCGAAGCCTTCAAGAAGGTGCTGCTGGCGCACCGTCACATCGCGGCCTATATTTGCGGCCATGGTCATGACTGGCGGATTCGCACTTTACCGAACGCTGGGATGCATCTGGTCAGCCTCCCACCCACGGCTTACGTTTTCCAGCAGGGACGCCCCAGCGGCTGGGTCACGGCCTCGTTGTCGGCGTCAGGACTAAATCTCTCGCTACACGCGCTGAACCAAACCCACCCCCAACACGGTGAATCGCATGTCTTGGGCTGGCTCTGACAGCGACTCCCGGGTCAGCCCTCCCGACGAATCAGCTCATCGGATATCGCTCACCCTTGTTCGGGATCGTGGTAGCGGGAGAGCCAGTGAGCATAGGAGGCAGGTAGGATCCAGGCGGGCTGGTCCTCGCCAAGGACGCGGGCGGCGTGGTAGGGCCAGTGAGGATTGGCGAGGTGGGCACGGCCGACCATGACGAGGTCGAGCTGCTCGTCGCGGATGGCCTGGTCCGCGAGCTTGGGAGCGCCGAAGCCCCAAGCGGAAGAGACGGGGATGCCCGCCTCGTCGCGGACGCGCTTGGCGACAGGCCCAAGGAAGGCAGGCCCCCAGGGGATGTTCGTGTCCGGGATGGTGAAGCCGATGCTGACGCTGAGCATATCGAGGCCGTCGTCGCGCCAGTGCTTCACGAGGTCGATGGAGTCGGCGAGAGTTTGCTCGTCATTGCCATCGTACTCGATGACGCCGAAGCGTGCGGTGAGCGGAAACTTGTCGGGCCAGACGGACCGGACCGCGGCGAGGGTTTCGCGGGAGAAGCGGCTTCGGTTTTCCAAGCTGCCGCCGTATTGGTCGGTTCGTTGGTTGGAGTGGGCGGAAAAGAAGCTCTGGGCGAGGTAGCCGTGGGCGAAGTGGAGCTCGAGCCATTCGAATCCGGCATCGAGCGCACGTTTGGCGGCATCGACGAAATTGGAGCGGACGCGGGCAATGTCATCGAGGGCCATTTCCTGGGGGACACGGGGGAGGCCGGCGCCGTAGGCGAGCGCGGAAGGAGCGATGGTCTGCCAAGCACCGGGCGCTCCGGCGGGAATGTGGTCGTCCCCCTCCCACGGGACGTTGGCACTGGCCTTGCGGCCGGCGTGGGCAATCTGGATGCCGGGGATGGCTCCGGCGGCGCGGATGGAATCGGCGATCTCGCGGAGCACGGCAGCCTGTTCGTCATTCCAGATGCCGAGGCAGCCGGGAGTGATGCGACCCTCGGGAGCGACGGCGGTGGCCTCGACGATGACGAGGCCGCTGCCGCCACGCGCGAGAGCAGCATAGTGGGCGCGATGCCAGTCGTTCGCCAGCCCATCCGTTGCGGTGTATTGGCACATGGGAGGGACGGCGATGCGGTTGCGGAGGGTCAAGCCCTTGATCTTGAATGGAGAAAAGAGGTCGCTCATGGGATGCCTTGTTGTTCTATAATTCGATTATATTCGAACATTTGAAATCAATCAAGAAGTGAAGTAGGATTTTTCGGGATGAGAAGCGTGAAGCACCCGGAGATCGAGACGGTGGACCTGACGGACATCATGTATGCGCTGTCGGATCCGACGCGGGTGGAGATCGTCCTGACCCTGCATCGGAAAGACCGTCCGATGACGTGCGGGGAGCTGGATTGCGACCGGCCGAAGTCGAGCATGTCGCATCACTTCAAGATCCTGCGGGGAGCGGGTATCGTCAGAACGGAGATCAGGGGGACGGAGCACATCAACTCGCTGAGACTAGCGGAGCTGGAGAAGAGATTCCCCGGAGTGATGAAGGCAGTCGTGAAGGCGCTGAAAAACTCTTGATAGACGTTGCCTGCCCCCCGAAAAGCGCGCATCGCCGACCAAGAAGCCGCACTCGCGGTGAAGGCCCGTTGCTTTGGGCGAACAGGGTTGCATGCGGCATCCGCCCCTCTTCACCGCCGCTCCAGCTTCAGCGCCCGCGTCTGCGCTCATACGCTGGTCGCCGCTCGCACGGCGTCGAAGTCATGGCCGGGGAGCAATTGCGGCTGCACGTCGATGGCCACGATGCTCTCGTCCGGCGCACGGATGAAATTGCGGTCGTGCGTGTCGCCGAGCTGCACCCCGTCTTCCCGCGTCCAGCGGCTCGCGTTCTCGTCCCAGGCAAAGCCCAAATGGGCGAGCAAGGCGGCGATCTCCGCCTCCGTGGGGATGAACCGCTCCGGATGCGGTTGGATGTAGCCCTGCGAAGTGACGATGCTCAAGCCCTCGCGCCGGGTCAGGATGCCTTCGAACTCCACATCGTCGCCAAAGATGCGGTTGCTCAGGCGCAGGCGGCGCAGATACCCGGCCGGCGTGAAGAAGCCGGAAGGACCGAAACCCGCTTGGCCGGGGAAGGTGGATTTCCAGTAACGATCGCCCCCGACCGCGTGATAAATCTCGTGTTCGAGGCCTGATCTGCCGAACTGCCTTGGCGGCAAATCAGACTCTTTTAGAAGGCAGCTTCGGCTTTTCGCGAATTGCTGGAGCGCTTGGAACTGAGCTTGGACTCGGGCTTCCCACTCCGCAACCGGATCCCGTGGCTGACCCACATTTGCCACTCCGCCGCCTGATGCAGGAGATCGATGTCCCGCTGAGAGAGCGGCGCTTTCTGCTTCTGCAAGGTCCATATCCGTTGCGCGTCCTCCAAGCTGATGGGCTGGGGTTCGTCAGTGGTGTCCATGCCACAGCTTGCGCGATCATCCCCTCCTTCGCAACCGCCAATGCAGCTTGGCACAGGCTTCAACAGGGCTTGCGCCATGACCTGTCACCGACATGGAGGTATTTCGATACCTTCCAACTCTCACTCCGCCCCGGCCTCCCGAAGCCGCGTCTCCAAATCCTCGCCCGTCAGTTCCCGGTAGGCGGCGAGGAGGGTCTCCGCGTTGGTCCGGTTCCACGGGGTTTTCTTGATTTTGGCGATCCAGTCGGCCAGGAACGATTCTCCCCGTTTCTCGGTCGCCGCGAGCAGAATCCGCGTGGCAAAATAGTAGTGGGCCGCGTCGCCTCCGTCCTCGACTGTCCCTCCTTTCTCCGAGGCGGGCCATGCCAGCAAATCGACCTGCGTCGCGTAGGCTTGGCAGGCCTCGGGAGGAAACAGCGATTCGAATACCCGCTTCCCTGCCCCGGCACCGTAGCGGCGGTCGCATTCGCGCATGGCAACAAGATTGGCGATGCTGTCGCAGAACCAGCGTCGGTCCGGGCTGGCCACCACCTCGGTGAGCAAACCGGCCTCCGCCAGCTCGTGGACGACGACGAACAGCGCTTGCTCCTCGGAAAGGGCAACGACCCGCTGCTGGGTGAACATTTCCGGGTTCAATGCATCCGAAGCGGCGGAGGCGATCATCCCTTCGATCAAATGCGCGTCTTCCCGGAGCGTCACGATCTGCTGGTCGAGAGGAGCGGCGAAATAGTCGCCTTGCATTTCGGTCACGACCGGAATAGGTGGCAGCGCGGTTTCGATGGACATGCCGGAATCTGAATTTGCAGACCGTACGGCTTGAAACTGGACCGTTTCTCCATCAGCATCGAGCGAGAAGCCCTCCACCTCCGCGCCCGCTTTCAGCCAGCGCACCAAGTCTTCGCGAATCCATATCTGCACTTCGTTCCCGCTCAGAAAACGGAAGACTGCGGGAAGCATGTTGGCCATGCCCGCCACCTCGCGCGAGATCCGTTCCGCCACCTCGCGGTCCGCTGGAAGACCGAGCGCCCGGATCGATTCCAGACAGGCCTCGTCGATTTCCACCGGAGGCACGATGGCCGCGCTGTCGGGGAATGACCGTTGCAGCGTCTTCCGAACGAGGCGCAACCCATCGGTCCATGCCGGAACCACCGCATCCACCGCCGCGTCCAGGCCTTCGGGATAGGAAAACACGAAGCCGTCCCTCTCTTTCACCGCGCGGCCCGTCACCGCCACTGGCTCGTCGCGATCCGGCTCGCCATCCGCCCCCGACTTCGCGGCAAGCGCCGCTCGGACCAGACCGACCATCTCGCTGCGGCCCTCCTCCAGACGGCGCTCCGCACCGGAATAGGCTTGCTTGATCGCCGCCGCGAAGCTCTCCCGGTCGAAGCCGCCCTCCGGCACCGGGATGTCGGTCTCGGCGAGCTTCCGGAAAAGGTGCGCTCCCACGCTGTCGTTCTCGGCGAGCTTCAGCAATCCCCATGCGATCATGCGGCTGGCGGCTTCCTCGTATTCCGGCGGAGTTTCCTGGAACGGGTCGAGCTCCGCGAGCCGGGCGAGCCATTCCTCCGCAGCCTCGGATTCCGACGGCGTCTCGACGTAGAGAAAACGGGGCAGTCGCTCCGACAAGCCCGGAAAATTCTGCTTCGCAAAGGTTTCATGGATGATCAGATAGCACCGGGCCACTCCGTGGACGAGCGGCTTAGGCGCATCCGGCGCGAACCACCGCGCCCCGATCTCGTGCCGCAGGAGCGATTCGAGGAGATGCTCGTGCGCTCGTTCCACGAGAATGCCGCTCGCCAGCTTTTCCTGAATATCTGCCACCCCGGTCAGCATTTGCGCCAAATCCCCTGCCACCACCTCTGCCGATGTGCCCGGCGCAGCCGGGTTGAACAGGTCGAGGATCAACGGCGATCCCTCGTCGCCTTGGATGTCGAACGAGCCGATCCCAGCACCGGGACGAAAAAA
>CAYSZN010000294.1:0-5519 GCA_964435425.1 uncultured Akkermansia sp.
GCGGTTCGACTGGAGCAGTTCCACGGCCTGCATCCGGCCCGTGGTGCAGGCGCGTTGGTTGCCCATCTGGGTGTAGAGGCCGGGACGCGCCGCGAGGGCCTCTCGGATGAGGCGCAGCTCGTCGAGCTGGTGGACGAGCGGTTTCTGCCCGTAGACGTGCTTGCCGTGCTTCAGCGCGGTGACCATCATGGGGCAGTGGTGGAAGTCGGGCGTGTCGACGATGACGGCGTCGAACTGGTCGAGGCGGTCGGCGAAGGCCTCGCGGTAGTCGGTGAGGTGCCAGGCGCCGGCGTAGCCGTCCTTGACCTTGTCGAAGGCGGTCTCGTCCACGTCGCAGAAGCCGGCGAACTCGACCTTGGGATGCCCTTCGAGGCCTTTGCGCTGCATCCCGCCGATGTTGCCGGTGCCGATCTGGAAGATGCGCAGCTTGCTGTTCTTGTTCGTCGCGGCGCGGACGGTGGCGGCGTTCGAGACAAGCGCGGCGGCGCCGAAGGCGGCGCTGGAGCGGAGGAAATGGCGACGGGAGGGATTCGTGGGGATTTCGGGGCTCATGGTGGGGAAGTGTAGCGGGCGAACTCGCCGATGGCGAGACTCTTTCGCTGGCGCATTCACCGCCATTCCTCCGGCAGCCGCTGCGGGCGGCCTTCGGGCATTTTGACGAGGGCGACAGATTGGACCGCCTCGGCCACGGCCCTCGGCTCGCTGCCGCGAGCGGTCGCGGAAAGGCGGAACTCGCAGGTGGCGCGCGCCTTCCCGGCGGCGGCGAGACGGGCGGAGACATGGATCTCGTCGCCGAGCCGGGCAGGGGAGCGGTAGTCGATCTCCGTGCGGACGACGACGGGGAAGAGCCCTGTCTCCATCATCGAGGCAGGCTCCAGACCGAGCGCGGCGAAGAGGGCGATGCGCGCCTTCTCGACGTAGCGGAGGTAGGCGATGTTCGAGACGACGCCCCCGCAGTCGGTGTCGTAGAACGCGACGGTTTCCCGGTAGTCGGCTTCTTGCTGCATGGCCCTATCCATGCCCCTCTCAGGGCCGTCCGGCAAGGGCGGCTTCTCCTCCGTGCTCAATGGAAGCTCGAGAGCAGGCGAAGCGCGGCGCGCACCGAATCGAGCGAGGCGGTCTCGTCGATGGTGTGGTATCCGGTGGTTGGGATCTGCAGCGTGGCACCGGTGAAGCGCCCATGCGAGGCGGCGACGAGGCGGCCCAGCTCGGTGCGGCCGAGAGAGAGGGGCTTGGCCCGCGTCCGGTTCTCCTCCTCGATCCAGCGGTCCTTGTAGGAGTAGAGGATGCCGAGGTCGAGGCAGCGTCTCTCGATCTCGCGGGTGAAGACGGGGTCGAAGGCGGCGGTGGCGTCCTTCTCCCGCAGCACGAGATGCTGGGCTCCGGCGGTTTCGGCCGAGGGATAGGGGCTGGTATCGAGGACGAGGAGGCGGCTCGTCGCCAGTCCTTCGCGGAGCAGCCAGGACAGGGCGTAGCGCCAGCTTTTTCCCGCCTCCTCCTGCGCGGTGAAGAGCGCGGTGCCGGGAAAGCCCTGCCGGAACCGATGCACGATGAGGGCGGCGCTGAGGACGTTGTCGAGCTGGGCGGAGAGGTGCGTGCCGGTGACGCGGAGCCGGTCGAGGAAGGAGACCGGGGTGCCGGGCTGGATGAACTCGAGCCCCTCGATCTCGAAGAGCAGGTTTCGCCGGGACTCGCAGAGGCGGCTCGACGAGATCGTGCCCTGGCCCAGGTAGGTACCGGTGTAGGGCAGGTGGGCCTGGACGCGCTGGCCGGTGAAGCGGCCGGAGATGGAGGCGAGCATCTGCTCGGAGACGGAGTCGCCGGTGAGGTCGCCCTGGTTCCCCTCGATGAAGGCGGCGTATTGGAATTCGTTCGGCCCCGTGCAGAGGAGGCCATGGCGGTCGATGTGCGCGCTGAGGAGCACGCTTCCGGGGTCCTGTCCTCGGGCAACGAGGACGCCGAGGTGCTGCTCGACGGTGACGCCCACCTCCTCCAGCTCGCGCCGTAGGACGCGGAAGAAGGATTCCTCCGAGCCGACGACGGAAGGCTCGCGCACGAGTCCGCGCAGGATTTCGAGGAAATCGGCGAGATCGTCGTCGTTGCCGACGGCGGAGCAGAGGGAGGGCGGCTGGCTGCGCGAGATGCTCAAAGCTTACGGGAAAGGTCCGTTCCCGCAGCGGACTCGTAAAGCAGAATTTGTGCCTAGCCTTCTCCTCTTACTCGTTACTCCTACTCCTTACTCTTACTCCCCGGTCTTGAGCAAGAGTAAGGAGTAGGAGTAACGAGTAAGGAGATAAGAGTAGGAGCGAGGGCAAAGCCCTCTCAGAACGGAATATCGTCGTCCTCGTCCACGATCGGACCTTCCTGATAGCCGCTGCTCCGCTGCGGCTGGGCCGGGGGCTGCTGCTGCCGCGGCGGAGCCGACTGGCTACGTTGTCCATCATAACGGCTCTCATGCTCCTCGTGCGAGGCGGGGGCATGGCCACCGCTGCTACCACCACTGCGCTGCTGGCCGCCACCGTCGTCGCGGCTGCCGAGGAACTGGAAGTTCTCGCCCACGACCTTGAGCCGCGACCGCTGCTGGCCCGTGGTCTTGTCCTCCCACGAATCGAGCTGGAGCCGGCCCTCGACATAGAGCGGGCGCCCCTTCCTCATGTATTCCCCGATGACCTCGGCCTGGCGTCCCCAGAACGTGATGTCGACGAAGGTCGTCTCCTCCCTCCGCTCTCCGTCGTCTCCGGTGAAGGTGCGGTTGATCGCGAGGGAGATGTCCGTCACCGCCGTGCCCCTGGGAGTGTAGCGCACCTCGGGATCGCGGGTGATGTTCCCCATCAGCTGGACTTTGTTGAGATTCGGCATGGAGGAACCTTATAGGGAGACGGTGGCAAATATCCAGCCTTTCTTTTCGGCCGGCTGGCGCGGGCAAGTCAGTTCCCGTCCGTGGACGCGGCGGGCGCCTCCGCTGCCGGCGGAGACGCGGCGGGTGCCTCCCCGGGCTTCTCGCCGGCGGGTGCGTCGGCCGCTGCCGTCGCCTCCTCCTCCGCGGCCTTCTTCTTCGCGATGAGATCCTCCCAGCGGTGCAGCGAGTAGCCTTCGCCGAGGCCGCCGATCTCGTCGAGCAGGGCGGAGCACTTCTGGTGCCACTTCTCCAGGTCGGGCGGGGCCTTCGTCTCGTCGGCGCTGCCGGGAAAGACGAGGTAGGTCACGGTGAGGTCGCTGACGGGCCGGTTGTAGGGCGAGGCCTTCTCGTTGATCTGCCGGGCGATGCGCAGCGATGCCTCGCCGAACTTCCAGGTCGGTCCCGCGTCGCCGGCGATGGCGGGGTAGAGCTGGTCGCCGAAGACGACGACGGCGTAGTCGCCGATGGCCGGGCCGAACTCGTTCTCGTCGCGCCGTCCGAGAAAGGAAAGCGGGATGACGATGAAGGGATCGGCCTCGGCGATCAGGTAGCTGCGCGACTTCAGGTCGGCGATCTGGGGCTTCAGTCTCTCGATCTGGGTGCGGAGGTAGCGGTTGCGCTCGATGCCGAGGCCGGGAATGGCGAACTCCTTCTCGTATTCCTGCAGCCTCGTCTCCCAGCGGGCCAGCAGGGGGTTCGGCGTATTCGTCCGCTTCGCCCAGCCGTAGCTGGTGAAGGGCTGGTAGTGCTGCGACATGGAGATGTAGTCGTCGAGCTCGGGCCAGCGGTCCCCGTCGGACCCGTCCGAGACCGTGTCCATCTCCCCCTGGGCGAGGAGCAGCTTGCGCCCCGTGCCGGGATGCTTCACTTGGAGGAGCGTCTCGAGGTCGTAGAGGTTGTGCCGCGAGACGAGCTCGTCGATGCGGGTCACGCTCTGCTGGATGCGCTCGGTCTTGATGCTGTAGAGATGGTGGTAGAAGGGCGAGACCTCGGCCGCGGAGACGAGCGGTCCGAAGTCCTTCAGCATCCTGGGCAGGTGCCCGTTGATCGCGGCGAGCTCGGCGGCCGACTCGTTCGGCATCGGCACGGTCAGCTTCACCTTCATCTCGATCTCATAGCTCGCGTCGCGCACGCGCTCCTTCACCGCGGTGTTCCCCTGGGTCGTCACCATCTCGGTCCTCACGGGGATGCCGTTCCAGAGCTTGGCGACATCGACCTTTTTCCAGGAGACGTAGTCCGAAGGCATCGGCGGCTTCACTTCGACGATCTTCTCGACGACTCGCTCCACGGGGACTTCGACGATCTTTTCCACCGGTACCTCCACGACCCGCTCGATCGCGGGCGGATCGGGACGCGGCTGCGCCGGGAGATCGCGCCCGAGCCAGGCGACGAGGGCGCGCTTCACGGCGGGTCCCCTCCCGGAGAGGGTGATCACCACGAGGGCGAAGCCGAGCGCGACGGCCCCCAGGAGGGCCATGCAGAGGAAACCCGCGAAAAACCCGGAACCGGCGCGCTTCCGGGGCCTTCTCCCCGATCCCGGTTTCGGCAGCTCGAAAAACTCGTCCTTGTCGCTCATCGCATCCGGGGTAGACCATCGCAGGGTTTCTCCCGTCCGACAAGCGGAATGCCGCCCCCACGGGCCATGCTGTACGAGTCACGCCATGGCGGCGCATATTTCTCGTAGAAATCATGCGAACTTGGCCTATCCTCCGCGAGCCATCCACCGAAACACGACCTCGTCATCGGCCTCCATTCCATGAACCGTCTTTTCCTCTGCGGACTCCTGCCCCTTCTCTCCATCGCCTTCCTTGGCTGCACCTCGAACGACTCCCTGACCGTCGGCGGAGTTCCAAAATGGATCGCCGAAGGGGCCCGGATCGAGAGCGAGCCCAAGCCCTACCGCCCCGACCCCGCCATCATCGCCCACGAGAGCGAATCGGGACCGGTGGAGTTCGGATGGATCACGGACCGCCGCACCTACGCGGCTCCGCCGGCGAAGAAGGCCGGAAAGCCCGCTGCCGATCCCTTCGAGCGCGGACGCGACCGCCGCATCCGCCGCCTCGTCCGCTGAGGCGGCCCAACCGCTCCTGCCCCGATGTCGAGCCACTCCGCGTTCCGGACGAAGATCCCGGTGCGCCCGGACGACATCGACATGAACCGCCACGTCCACAATTCGAAGTATGCCGACTATGTCCTCGCGGCGCGCTACGACCAGATGGAACGCTGCTACGGCATGTCGATGGATGCCTTCCTCGAGCGCGGCCTGAGCTGGGTCGTGCGGGCCTCCTACATCGAGCACAAGCGCCCTCTCCATCTGGGCGACGTCGCCGAAGTCGAGACCCGCGTCGCCGAGATCGGAAGGCATGGCGTGAGGGTGGCCTTCGATATCCTGAGGGAATCCGACGGCAGGACCGCGGCGAAGGGCTGGTTCGACTACACCCTCGTCTGCACCGCGAAGGGAAGGCCCCAGGTCATTCCCGAGGATATCGTGGCGGTGTATTCGATTTAGTTGAGAGGTGGTAGTTGAGAGTTGAGAGTTGAGACGCTTCCGGGTCTCTCGACTCCCAACTCTCAACTACCACCTCTCCACTCGAATGAACCGCCTTGTCGCCGGTGCCGC